>JAVVTJ010000013.1:0-25532 GCA_036653755.1 Clostridia bacterium | reverse complement strand
ATTTTCAATGCTTTTATCAATTATTGAGTTACAAAACTGTCAAACTCCCGTATTACCATAGCCTACAATTCCTATTTTTATTTTCATAAATATCCCACCTTTACTATAAATTATATTAATAATTATGCAATATATTACCTTAAAATATGTATTATAAAAAAAATTATATTAATTTGAGCTTTTTTTTGAGCAAAAGGTTGACTTTTATACAAAAATATAGTATTATATATAAGCAGTACATTTTATGGGCTATTAGCTCAGCTGGCAGAGCACTTGACTTTTAATCAAGTTGTCCCGCGTTCGAATCGCGGATAGCTCACCATAAAATCGGCCCGTTGGTCAAGCGGTTAAGATATCGCCCTTTCACGGCGGGGTCACGAGTTCGATTCTCGTACGGGTCACCAAAACTGTTTATTATGCTGGAATAGCTCAGCTGGTAGAGCAACGGTCTTGTAAACCGTAGGTCCTCAGTTCGATTCTGAGTTTCAGCTCCAGGAAGTAACCTTATATATCAATTTTTGTTGATATATAGGTTTTTTTTGTTTTTATATTATTATACAAAATGGTATAAAATTGACTATTATTGTAACAAATTGCACGCAGAAATTAATCTGTTCTTTTGTTTTCTATCGAGAAATATCATATTTTCTATGCATATATAAGTATATCTTTGCATGGATATATCATATATTTATTTTTTTATATCTTTTAATTTTTTTATTTTCTTTTCACTTGTTATTTCAAAGTCAGTCCTAAAGCCAAATTTATCATGTAATGAATCTGTTAAATCTGTTCTTGTATAAGTTAGTATATAACCTTCTGTTTCTACATTCATCATATTCATTTTTCTTAAACAATTTATTATTGTATATGATATACTAATGAGTATTTGCAATATTTTTATCAATTATTAAGTTACAAAACTGTCAAGCTCTTGAGTTTATATTTTCTAACTTTTTTATTTTAAATAGCAAAAATGTTTGACTTTACTAAACTTTTATAGTATAATATAAAAAAAGGAGAGTAAAAAAATGAGTATGCAAATAGATAATTTTTCAAATAGATTAAAAAAAGCAATGTCTTTAAGAAATATAAAGCCTATTGATTTATCTGAAAAAACTAAAATTAGTAAATCAAAAATCAGTTCATATATGTCGGGGAGATTTCAGGCTAAGCAAGATGGTGTTTATACACTTTCTGTAGCATTAAATGTTGACCCTGTATGGCTAATGGGATATGATGTTCCAATAAAAAAAGAAGAAGTATTAAAAAATGAAAAAAAATATATTCGTATTCCCGTGTTTGGTTCAATACCTGCTGGTACACCTATTGAACTAATTGAAGATATAATTACCTACGAAGATTTATCAGAAGATTATTTAAAAGGTGGTAAAGAATATTTCGGACTTAAAATTAAAGGAAATAGCATGGAACCAAAATATTTAAATAATGATACGCTTATAATTTTAAAACAATCTGATTGTGATAGTGGACAAGATGCAATTGTAATGGTAAACGGAGATGATGGTACTTTCAAACGAGTTTTTAAGTCAGATAGCGGAATTACATTACAACCATTAAATAATGAATATATGCCTGTATTTTATTTCAATGAAGACGTGATAAATAAGCCAGTTAAGATATTAGGTATCGTAAAAGAAATTAGAAGAAGTATTTAACAATAAATAGCGTAATTGCAAATAAAAATTTTAAAGGGGCTGATTTTGACACCTTTAAAAATGCAGTAAGAAATTTAATAGAGCAGATGAAAAAGAAAATGGAGGGTAATTATGGAGAATGAATTAATAAAAAACAATTTAAATTTTGAAAACATAAAACATATTGATGATAACGAAAATGAATTTTGGTATGCTAGAGAATTGATGTTATCTTTAGAATATACAAAATGGGGAAACTTTAAAAACGTAATTGAAAAAGCAAAAATATCATGTGAAACTAGCAATGTAGAGCTTAGTGAACATTTTGCCGACGTCGGGAAGTTGTCGAAACGAGCTAATAATGCAGATATAGATATAGGTGATATAAAACTTACTAGATATGCTTGCTATCTTATAGCACAAAATGGAAGTCCTACAAAAAAAACGATTTCTTTAGCTCAAACATATTTTGCTATTCAAACTAGAAAACAAGAATTAACCGAACAAGAATACAATAATTTACCAGAAGACGAAAGAAGGCTATATACAAGGCAAAATGTAAAAGATAAAAACAATTATCTATTTGATACAGCTAAGACTGCTGGTGTTAAAAATTTTGGTAAATTTAACAACTCAGGATATAAAGGATTATATAATGGAGAAACGGCAAAAGATATATCTATGAGAAAAGGAATTTCTAAAAAAGAAGATATTTTAGATTATATGGGAAGTGAAGAATTAGGAGCTAACTTGTTTAGAATAACACAAACAGATGCAATACTTAAAAAAAATGATATTAATACAGAAAATGAAGCTTGTACCATTCATCATAAGGTTGGTCAAGCAGTTAGAAATACTATTTCTAAATTAGGTGGTACAATGCCAGAAGAATTACCTACTCCTGATAAAGGTATTAAACAAATAGAAAAAGAAAACAAAAAATTGCTTAAATAAATACTTGATAAAGATATAATAAGTACTTTAATTAAGCAGATGGAAAAAAAATTGCACTCACTTATGGAATAATTATTCTAAAATGCTTATTTATAGGAATATTTTCAGTATATTCAATAGCCGAATTTCAGCTCCAGGAAAAAGTCACATATATCAATTTACTTTGATATATGTGACTTTTTGATGTTTTTATTACAGATTTAATTTTTTTATATTTTATAAAAGTTTTGTGCTTTTAACCGTAAAACTTGACAAATAATATACAATCTTGGTTTGACACTTTAAAAGCAATAAAAAGCCTATAAACTGCTCAAATAGTAGCTTATAGGCTTTAATCTATAAAAATAAAATGCCGTATTTTATTTTTATAAAATCCTTTTCTAAATAATTTGCTAACTTTATTACTACACAATATTGTCGCAATTGAAAAATTCATTTCTATTGTTAATAATAAATCTTTACTATTATTTAATACATTCTTATTTATATTAAATTAATATTTTGTTCAAATAAAGAAACAATAAATATACTACCGCTATATGGATGATATATTTCTTTTTTAGTAATAACTTCTTTCATATCATTTCTTTTTTTAATATCATCATACATACTATTTGAATTAGAATCAATAACCCATATTCTACTGCCTACTATTTGTTCAATAGAATCTACTACTTTCATTTGTGAGCCAAATGCTTTATATGCAGTATGTATTTTCCAACCATTTTCATTAAAGAAATACTGAGCATTATTGTTATAATAAATATCTATTATTCCACCAACACCAATATTTTTATATACAAAAATATCATCTTTTCTAACATCTTCTAATTTTTGTATTTCAAGATTTTGTACATCATAATTTATATTAAAAAAAGTTATATAATTCCAAATATTTAAAGTAACAATCATAGTAAATAATATACTTAAAATATATTTATTTTTTTCTAAACTTATTAAACAAGTAACTCCAAATACTATAATTCCTAACATTGGTAACATATACCTTGGTATAAATATAGCTCTATAACTAGATATACAAAGTGATACAACTATTACAAATGTAATTAAACCAAATGAAATTATTGATAATTTATAGCTTAAATCTTTTTTATCTTTATATGTTATTAATTTGTATATAACATACAAAACAAAGGTTAAACCAAATACAAATGGAATTATTGATTGAATATTATCTTTAAATAAATATTCAATCATTTCAAAAAATATTTGTGGATATTTTACCTCAATCCAAAATCCATGTGATACACTAAATGCTTGTTTTAAAAATATCAACAATCCAGGAATAAATAGTATAAACTGAGTAATCACTGATATAACATATTTTTTAAGTAAATCTTTATTTTTTATTAATATATATATTAACATAAATAAATCAATTGTTAAACAAGCAAAAAAGCCAAAATGATGAGTGTAACTACTAAGTATACTACATATACAAAATATAACAAAATCTTTCCAATTTAAGTATTTTAAAGCTTTATATGCATAAAATGCTGATATAGATACAAATAACATTGCAAGTGAATGCATCCTTATTTGTACAGCATAATGTAATGTCATTGGCAAAGTTTCTAAAATTAATATAAATAACATGGCTATTTTATGTCCAAATTCTTTACCTATACTTTTATATCCAAAAATAGCAAGTAAAACTATTGGTATAATTGAAAATAATTTTAAAATTATTATACTATTACCAAATATGATAGAAAATATTCTTAATAATATATAATATAGCACTGGATGTACATCTGCGATTGCAATTTTAATTAAATCAATTATATTATGATTAACAAGGCCTACTGTATAACTTTCATCAAACCAAATATTATTATTAAAAATACATACAACTTGTAAAATAGTTGCAATAATTATTATAGCTATACTAACTTTTTTGTATACTTTATCCATATATTAATCCTTACTTTCTTTGCTATATTCTTCTATAAAATACAGTGGTCTTTTTTTAGTTTCAAGAAATATTCTGCCTAAATATTCCCCTATAATTCCTAATACAAATAACTGAATAATTGCAATAAATAATATTAATAATATTATAACACAATCTAATGTAATGTTATTTATATTTAATAATAAAGTAATTAAATATATAAAAGTTGCTATACACATTGGTATATTTATATATGTTGCTATTCTAAGTGGAGATACTGAAAGTGATGTAATTCCATCAATTGCTAAATCAATTAATTTAGCATAATTCCATTTAGTTTTTCCTGCTACTCTTTCATCTCTATTATATAGCACAGCTTTTTTCTTAAAACCAACATAACTAAAAGCACTTTTATTACATCTTGATACTTCCCTTAAATCACATATTGCATTAACACATTTTTTACTAAGTAATCTATAATCTCCTGTGTTTTTTTGGATAGGTACTTTTGTTAACTTTTGAAGTACAATATAATATAACTTTGAAGTTAATTTTTTAGAAAAAGTTTCACCTTTTCTGCTTTCTCTTTGTGCATACACATCTTCGTATCCTTCTTCAAATCCTTGTAATAATTTAGGTATAAGTTCTGGTGGATCTTGAAGATCTGCGTCTATAATAATTACTGCATCTAAATCTTTTAAATTATCAAGACCCGCAGTTACAGCTATTTCTTTTCCAAAATTTCTACTAAAACTTATATATTCGATTCTTTTTTCACTTACTCTTAATTTTTTTATTATATTTAAACTTTCATCACTACTACCATCATTAACAAATAACACTTTAAAATCATATAAACTGCAATTATTTAAAACATCAAATAATCTTTTATTTAATAATTCTAAACTTTCTTCTTCGTTATATGTTGGAATAATTATACCAATTTTTTTCAACTTGTCCATCCTCCAAAACTAATAGTATAACTTAATTTTAAGTTATACTTTCTTCTATCTTCTCTGATATATCATCTTCTGGTATAATTTTAGGTTTATATACTAGAAATATAGAACCTACTAATATTGGTAAATAAAATGTAAACATTCTCCAAAATAATATTGCCATATATATTGTATTTTCTTTAAAAAACGTACTAAATAATATATAGAAACTTCCTTCTGCTATAGCTCCTGCACCTGGCGTTGGCATATATACAACAATAAGTGCAAGTAGTGCTTGTGCTGAAAATATTTGTATAAAACTAGCAGCATTTTGTCCAAAAGCTCTATATACAACATATGTTATTGAATAAAGTACTGTTATTTCTATCAATGTATATAAACAAAGTTTAAATATCATCATTTTTTCTTTTTTCATTATTTTAAATTGTTCTTGAAAATCTGCTACTATATTATGAAATTTTTTCATTTTTTCATCAACTTTTTTAATTATTTTAATTTTTCCAAGTAATTTGATAAAAAAGTTAACAATATTAAGTACCATTTTTTCATTAATTGCAAGTGCTATTAAAAACAATATAACAAATAAGTTTATAACAAAACCTATAATAGCTAAATATACAAAATTACTTACTAATGTTTTAAAATATGAATATTTAAATATCATTATAATTAATGTATAAACAACAAGAACTGCTTGATATGCAATAAATCTAGTAAGTAAAATACTTGCTCCATTACTAAAAGTTTTACCTTCTTGTTTCATTACTAAAAGTTGAGCTGGTTGATCACCACAAGAAAAAGGTGTTATATTATTAAATAATCTACCAATCATAGCTAATCTAAAACTACTTATAAACCTTTGTTTTTTATATATTTTTTTAGTTATTACATAAAAACACATTCCTTCTAAAATCCAATATATAACAGTAAGTAATAAACCTACTCCAAGCCAAGAATATTCTACATTTTGAAGTACTTTTATTATATTATCAATTCCATCAACTTTTAACATATACCATATAAGTCCTATAAATACACATATTATAAATATAATACTTAATGTATTTATAATAATATTTTTTTTATTTTTTTCCATTATTTACTTCACTTTCTAATCTTATTTTTATTTTATTTAACATATCTGTATACTTAATAACTTTTTCTTTTTCACTATTTATTAAACTATCAGGTGCTTTTAAAGTGAATGACTTGTTTGATAACATTCCTTCTGCACGTTTTAATTCTTTTATTACATTTGTCATTTCATTATTTAATTTTAATATTTCTTCATCTTTATCAATTGTAGTAGAAAAATCTAAAAAACTATTAAAATATTCTAAATGAAACAATGTATAATCTTTATATAAATCACTATTTATAACATATTCAATATCATCAATATATGCTAATTTTTTAATATATTCTTCACTTTGCAATAATATACTTTTATCTATATTTTTAGTTATTTGTATTTTACTAATTACTTTTTTAGAATTTGGTATATTATTTTCATTTCTATAATTTCTAATTAAAGTTATATATTTCATTATATCTTCCACTATTTTATATTCATCATTAAATGTATATTTTATAACTGGATATTTTGAAATCATAATAGATTCTTCTTCATGTTCTAAATTTAAATATATTTCTTCTGTTATAAATGGCATATATGGATGTAACATTTGAATTGCTGATTTAAATACATAATTTAATGTATATACAGCAGATTCATATCCTTCTTTTTTATATAACCTTGGTTTACAAAGTTCAATATACCAATCACAAAAATCAGACCAAATAAATGTATATATACTATTTAAAGCTATTCCTATTTCAAATTTATCAGTATTATCTTTTACATTATTAATTAATTCATTTAATTTAGTAATAATCCACTTATCTTCTAATCTAAAATCTATATCCGTTAAATTATTTATACCTTCAATTTTATACATATTTACAAACTTAGCAGCATTCCATATTTTATTAACAAAATTTCTTGCACTTTCTACTTTTTCAGGTATATATCTTATATCATTTCCAGGTGTTATATTTTGAATTAATGAAAATCTTAAAGCATCTGTTCCATACTTTTCCATCACTTCTATAGGATCAATTCCATTACCTAATGATTTTGACATTTTTCTTCCCAAACTATCACGTACCATACCATGTATATATACATAATCAAATGATTTTTTACCAGTATATTCAATACCACTAAATATCATTTTACTTACCCAAAAAGATATTATATCATATCCTGTAACAAGAGTTGATGTAGGATAAAAATAATCTAAATCTTCCGACTTATTTGGCCAACCTAAAACAGAAAATGGCCATAATGCTGAACTAAACCAAGTATCTAATGTATCTTCATCTTGCGTTAATTTTCCACCACATTCACATTTATCTACACTTGTTTTAGATATAGTTATTTTATCACATTTATCACAATAATATGCAGGAATTCTATGTCCCCACCAAAGTTGTCTTGAAATGCACCAATCCTCTATATTTTCCATCCAATTTAAATATGTTTTTTCAAATCTTTTTGGAACAAATTTAATATCACCAGATTTAACAGCTTCTATTGCAGGTTTTGCAAGCTCTTTCATTTTAACAAACCATTGCATAGATAAATATGGTTCAATGGTTGTATGACATCTATAACAACTACCTACATTATGTGTATATTTTTCAATTTTTACTAAACTTTCTCCTAAATCTTTTACTATTTGTACTCTTGCTTCTTCTCTTGTTAAACCTTCATATTTTCCAGTTTTTTCATTTAAAGTTGCATCATCATTTAATATATTAATTCTTTCTAAATTATGTCTTTGACCAACTAAAAAATCATTAGGATCATGTGCAGGAGTAATTTTAACAGCACCTGTTCCAAAATCCATTTCTACATATTCATCAGCAACAACTGGTATTTTTTTATTTAACAATGGAAGCATAACATTTTTTCCAACTAAATGTAAATATCTTTCATCTTTTGGATTAACAGCTACCGCAGTATCTCCAAGTATTGTTTCAGGTCTTGTAGTAGCAACTGTTATATATTCATTACTATTTTCAACCATATATTTAATATACCATAAATTACTATCTACTTCTTCATAATCTACTTCTGTCTCAGATATTGAAGTTTTACAATGTGGGCACCAATTAACAATACGCTCTCCTCTATATAAATATCCACTTTTATTTAATCTATCAAAAACTTCTAATACAGCTTCTGTGCACATTTCATCCATTGTAAATCTTTCTTTATCCCAATCACAAGATGAACCTAATTTTCTAATTTGATTTTTAATTTCTCCGCCATATTCTTTTGTCCAATCCCAAGCTGCATCTAAAAATTTATCTCTACCAATCATATCTTTTGTTATACCTTGGCTTTTCAATTTTTGAACAACTTTTGCCTCAGTTGCAATACTTGCATGATCTGTTCCAGGAATCCATAAAGTAGGAATTCCATTTAATCTATTATATCTTATTAATACATCTTGAATTGTTTGATCTAATGCATGCCCCATATGCAATTTTCCAGTTACATTAGGTGGTGGCATTACAATTACAAATGGTTTTTTATTTGTATCTTTTTTACATTTAAAATATCCTTTTTCTTCCCAATTTTTATACATTTTTTCTTCTATATTTTTTGGCATAAATTTATTTTCCATATTTTTTTCTCCTATTTAAAATAACATATAACAAATAAAGTAATTACAACAATAAAAAAGCAAAATACTTTTAAACCTAAAACTACTCTATTTCTTTTTTCTATACTTACTTTACTACCGACTATTCCTCTAGCACCATATATACATATGACTGCTATAAGTAACATAACTAATGCAAAACATATTATTATACTTTTCATTACAATCTTCCTTTTTCTACAATATATGATACCAAAAATATGCTTAAAAGTCAATAAAATGCACACTTTTTCTATATATAATATAAATTAAAATTTATATTAATACAATAAAAGCTTAAATATCTACAATTTTATGTATTATTTAAGCTTTATATATTAACATATTTCCCTGTTAATATTTCTGTTATATACTTTTCTTTATGAGGCATATCACTATTATTTACTATATCAATTTCTTTTTCTTTACTATATGGCACTTTAATAAATTGTAAATCTAATGATTTATCTTCTTTTTCTGACAAAATAACATATTCTGCACATATGTTTTCTACTTTATCAGTTAACTTATTACCTACACTTCCAGTATTAATTATTAATTTTTTACCAATATTTTCTGAATATTGATAATGTATATCTGCATACACAACTATATCTGATTTATTTAATTTATTTACTTCAAATAATTTAAGTTTATCTTCTTTTGAAGAATCTTTTTGAACTCTTGTTACATCAGTTAAATAATTATCTTTTGAAATTGTATGAAAATAGCTAACATTTTTTCCAGCAATTTTTATATTATTTTTATAATTTAATGATTTTATATATTTTATTCTTTCATTACCTAATTTATTTCTATTCCATATTCCATGTTCCTTAGTTTCTACATCAATTATAGATATTTCTAAATTACCTATTATTACATCAAAACATTCTTTTTTAATTGTATCTATAACTAAATCAGGGCTAGGACCTTTTCCTATCATATCACCTAAACATATAATTTTATTTACATTTCTATCTTTTATATCTTTAAGTACAGCATTTAAAGCTGTTATATTAGAATGTATATCTGCTATAAACGCTATTTTATTCATCTATATCACCACTTATTAAATCAAGTACTTGTTCTATTTCTTTAACACTTTCTTCTAAAACAAAACTACTACTTTTTTCTTTTGCCCTTTTAACATATTTATTATATATTTCTTTATCTGTTAAAACAAGTTTTAGTCCAAAATATAAATCTTCTTCTTCATTTTTTGTTATAAAAGCATATTTATTTGTATTTCCTAAAAGTTCAGAAACACCTGGACATCTTGTTGTAACAATTGGTTTTGAAAGTATCATAGCTTCACATAAAACTGTGCTTAATCCTTCTACTCGTGAAGAACATACAAATAAATCACTAAGTTTTATATAACTATATGGATTATCTTTAAAGCCAAGTAATTTAGCCGTTTTTTGCAAATTATTATCTATAATATATTTTTGCAATATTTCTTTATCATTACCGTCTCCAATAATCCATAATGTATGTTTTATACCTTCTTCAATTAATCTTTTGTGAATGCTAAGTAATCTATCATAACCCTTTTCTGGTATTAATCTTCCTACACTTACAATTAAAAAGCCTTCTGGCTTTTTTATATCTGTAACTTTTTCTCTTGAAAGTTTTAATATTTCTTCCGAGTTAATTGCATTTAATTTTACAATAACTTTATCAGAAAATCCCATTTTTTTAGCAAATTGTTTTCTAACACCTTTTGAAACGCATATAATTTTATCAAATTTTTTATAACATTCAATTTCTTCTTGTTTATTTTTAAAAGTTAAAGAAGATTTTGTAAGTTTATTTAAATCTGTATGTATCCATGCAATTTTTTTAGCTTCTTTATTATTTGAATTAGCAATTATTTTAGCACACATTCCTTCTAAAAATGCTACTTCAATATCATACTTTTCCGTTATTACTATTTTAGAAATCTTAAAATATTTGATTATAAATTTATATATAGTCCATATTATATTCATTAATTTTATATAATACTTATTATATTTGTATTCTTTATCTTTTCTAAATTTATCAAAAAATGTATTGAATATATATTTATATTTAACACCAGGTATATCTAAAATTTTATCTATATATATTCCCTCATTTACAATTGTCATTACTGTTATATCATATTTTTCTTTATCTAAATGTGTAATAAGGTTTACCAATACTTTTTCAGCACCACCACCATTTAAAGTATGAATTAAAAAAAGTACTTTTTTCATTAGCATTCAGCTCCAATCATGTATATTTTATCCGTTTAAAAATGTAATTAAATCATTTAATTTATATGTATAAGATTTTATAATTTCAGTTATATTTTTAAATTTTTCTTTAAAATAATAATTATCTTCTAAAATTTTAATTTTGTTTTTTACATCAAAAATTATAAATATATTATCTATACGTTTTTGTTTTATATCATTACTTACATCGCTTTTTATTACTGCTATGATAGCTAAAATAACTAATCTATTATACATTGATTCATATTCATAAATATGCTTTTTTATATTATTTTTTTCTTGTAATAATTCATATACTTTATCAGATACAATTTTAAAATTAAAAATCATTTTTTCATTATTTGATTTTGATAAACTATTATCTGATTGTACATAATTATATAATGAATTATTTATATGTATAATATTTTTTGATAACATAGCAAACTTTAAATTGAATATTAAATCTTCCATAAAACTTATATCACTTTCAAATCTAATATTATTTTTTTGTATTATTTCATTTTTATAAAGTTTAGTACAACAATGCGCGTATATACCATTTTTTTGCATTAAAAGTTCATTTATATATTCATCAGATGCAAAACATTTATCACTATTATATTTAGATTTATATATACAATTTTTAGTAATATCTGAATATACCACATTATAATTAAAAGAATATAAATCTAAATTTTGTTTATTTATTAATTCTTCATATATTTCAGTTGTTTCATTATTTATATAATCATCAGAATCTAAAAAAAATACATATTTAGTTTTAACTAATTCTAATGCATCATTTCTTGCTTTTGATACACCCGCATTTATTTTTTTATTTATGTATTTTATATTTAATTTGTCACTATTTTTATCTATATATTTTAATATATGAGTTGATGTATTATCTATTGAACCATCATTTACAATTATAACATCAAAGTTATATTTATTTTGAGTTAATAATGAGTTTAAACATCTATCTATTCTTTTTTCATCATTATATACTGGTATAATAATTGTAAAAATATTTTTATTTATATTATTATCTATTTTATTAATCAAAATTTGTACCTCACTTTAACTATAACGCTATTATTATAACATATTTACAGTAAAATAGCAAATAATGTAAAAAAAATAGAACCTAAAAAGATTCTACTTTTACTTAATTATTATAATTCTGGTGCTTCTACTGGACAAACACCTGCGCAAGCCCCACATTCAATACAAAGTTCAGGATTAATAACGTATTTACCATCACCTTCTGATATTGCATTTACTGGACATGTAGGAGCACAAGCACCACATGATATACATTTATCTGATATTCTATATGACATATAAATTCACCTCCTATTTCAAATTCCAAGTTAATTCATCAGCATCATAATTTTCATATTTTTCATTTTCTCTTGAATCACCGAATTTAACTCTTACTTTTAATTGTAATATATCTACATTACATACTTTACCTACTTCTTTACTTTGTTTCACCGTAACTGTATCTCCATATTTAGGCAATTTTTTTAAATTTTCTTTATAACTTTCTTCTTCATATTTTAAGCAACACATAAGCCTTCCACAAGCGCCAGATAATTTAGCCATATTAATTTGAAGTCCTTGCTCTTTTGCATCTTTTATTGTAACAGATTTAAAATCTTGTAAATGTGTTCTACAGCAAACTTCTCTTCCACACATACCTAAATTAGGATAAACTTTAATTTCATCTCTTGGTCCTATTTGTCTAAGTTCAATTCTTGTTTTAACTTCTGATGCAATTATTTTAACCAAATCTCTAAAATCTACTCTATCTTCAGCTGTAAAAAACATTGTTATTTTAGATTTGTCAAAAGCATATTCAGCAAGTAAAAACTTCATTTTTAAGTTTAGTTTATTAGCTTGTTTTTTAGCAAAATCTAAAACATTAGCTGCATCTTCTTCATTTTTTTTCTGTGTAATTAAATCGAATTTATTTGCTACTCTTATTATATTAATTATTTCTGAATTTTCTGCAATTTCAGATTTATTAAATAACTTAACTACTCTTCCTAATTCTTGACCTTTTTCTGTTTCAGCAAACACAGTATCACCAATTTTAAGTTCATTATCTTTTGGATTCATATATACTAACTTACCAGTTTTTCTAAATCTAACTCCTAAAATTTTATCCATTTTTCTCCTTTATATATTATCAATACATTTAAGTACCATATTATCTATAACTATATCATAATTTCCATTATATTTCAATCTTTCTTTTGTTTTTTCTATAATTTCAACACAAAAAAACTTATTATTTTTATACAACATAAATTCAAAATAATCTAATATATATAATTTATTAAAGTCAATTTCTTCACATTTTTTAAAGCACATAATTACGTCTTTTTTTATAACTAAATCATATAACTCATTTAATTTTGAAATATCATTTATTAAATTTTCTTTAACAAGTTCTGACGCAAGTCCTATTGAACCATCTGCAAATTCTATTATATTTTTATCTAATTTAATATCTTTTTCATTTTTAAAATATCTACTTATTTCAATTTCATCTAATTTTGCAAATTCTATTTTATTTACTCTTGAAAGTACAGTTGGAAGTATACTTGAATTATTTGATGATATAAGTATAATACATACATATTCTGGCGGTTCTTCTAATGTTTTAAGTAATGAATTTTGAGATGAATCATTTAAATATTCTGCATCATTTATAACATATACTTTTCTATTTCCAGAAGAAGGTGCAATATACATATCTTCTATAACTTCTTCACGTATTTGTTCTACAAGTATATTTTTTTTATCATCTTTTTTAGATATTTCAATATAATCTAAACAATTCTCTAAATTATTTGCATTCAATAAAATTTTAGCAAATTCTTTTGCAAATGTATATTTACCAATTCCACTAGGTCCTGAAAATAAATAGGCATGTGAAATTGTATTTGCTTTTATGCTATTTTCAATAATACTTTTTTGATTTTCATGTCCTAATATATTTTCAAACATTTTTTACACCTACTTTAATTTTCCAATTTTATTTAAAGGCCATATTCTATTTAATACATATCCATCAATTTTTGACATTGGTACACATCCAAAATATCTAGAATCTAAACTTTCTAATCTATTATCACCCATAGCAAATATATAGTTTTCTGGTACAATAACATTTATATATGCACCATTTCTACTTGTAATTCCATCTTTTAAATATGATTCATCTAACATTTTATCATTTCTAAATACAGTTCCATCTTCTTTTACTTCAATATGATCTCCTGGAAGTCCAATTAAACGTTTAATATAACTTTTTTTACCCAAACACATAAAATCAAATATAAAACTATCTAAACCTGAATGTTCATCAAATTTTGCCATTGCATCACTACCAGAGACTACATTTTTGTAATCTATATTTTTTTTATTTATATCATTTGAAGGCGCAATAAATGTTATTATATCACCATGATTAAGCTCTTTTTTAAATACTTTTGTTCTTTGAATTAATAACTTTTCACCTTCATTTGCAGTAGGCTTCATAGATACTTGTTTTACACCAGATATTGCAATAAAATAATAATTAATAAATAAATATATTAAATATGCTATTAGAAAACAAAATATCCATTCTAATATTTCTTTTATTATCTTTTCCTTTGTCCATTTATTTTCCAATTTTCTACCTCCAAAAATATTAGTGTATATTGGCACCATTTTCCATTTCACAGTCAACTGTTAATAGTTTAACAATATCTGTATCTCCTGCTGCAAGTAGCATTCCATTAGATTCTACTCCTCTTAATTTAACTGGTTTTAAATTACTAACTACAACTATTTTTTTATTCATTAATTCTTCAATAGTATAATATGGAACTAATCCTGAAACTATAACTCTTGTTTCAGTTCCTAAATCTACTGATAATTTGTATAACTTATCTGCTTTTTCTATTCTTTCTACATTAATTATTTGACCAACTTTTAATTTTACTTTTGCTAAATCATCAATAGTAATATAACCTTTTTCATTTATTTCTGGTAAAACTTCTTTATTTTCTTCCAATACTTTTTCCTCTTTTCCTAAAACTAAATCTTTATCTATTCTTGGAAATAAATTTTCTGTTTTTTTACATATTATTCCATCTGGTATATTACCAAATATTTGTATATCTTCCCAATTATTACTTATGTTATTACAACCAATTTGAGTAATAATTTTTTCAGGGATTGTAACCATAAACGGTTTAAGCATAACACTTACTATTCTTATACTCTCAGCAAGCATATATAGCACTTTATTTAATCTTCCTTTATTACTATCTTCTTTTGCTAATTTCCAGGGTTCGTTTAAATCAATATATTTATTTGCATAACTTACAATTTGCATAACACTATCTAGTGCAATATCAGGTCTTAAATTATCCATATTTTCTTTATATAACTTTAAACTTTGACTCACTAATATTAATAACTCATTATCATAATCATTATTAATATTAGTTTCATATGCTTTTTTGCTTAATATTCCACCGTTATATTTTTCAGTCATAGCAATTGTTCTACTAACTAAATTTCCTAAATCATTAGATAAATCTGAATTAATTTTTTGTATATACATTTCTTCATCAAAATTACCATCTAAACCAAGTTTTACTTCTTTTAATAAATAATATCTTAAACTATCTACACTTGAATATTTTATATATTCTCTTGGATCTTTGTAATTGCCAAATGATTTAGATATTTTCTTACCACCCACTACAAGCCATCCATGACCAAATACTTTTTTTGGAAGTGGCAAGTCAAGTGCCATTAACATTGCAGGCCATATTATACTATGAAAACGTGTTATTTCTTTTCCAACTAAATGTAAATCCGCTGGCCAATATTTTTTCATCATTGAATCATCATCAGATAAATATCCCATAGCAGATAAATAATTAGCTAATGCATCTATCCAAACATATACAACATGTTTAGGATCAAATGTAACTGGTATTCCCCAAGAAAATGTTGTTCTAGATACACATAAATCTTCCAAACCTTTATCTATAAAGCTTGAAAACATTTCATTTTTTCTACTTTCAGGTTCTAAAAAGGTAGGATTATCTTTAAAAAACTGTTTTAATTTATCTTCATATTTTGATAATTTAAAGAAGTAACTTTCTTCTTTTACTACTTCAACATCTCTTCCACAATCTGGACATTTTCCATCTATTAATTGTGATTCTGTCCAAAAAGATTCACATGGTGTACAATACTTTCCTTCATATTCACTTTTATATATATCACCTTGATTATATAACTTTTCAAATATTCTTTGTACACATTTTATATGATCTTCATCAGTTGTACGTATAAATCTATCATATGAAATATCTAAATTTTTCCATAATTCTTTAGAATCTTTAACTATATTATCCACATATTCCTTGGGAGATATATTTAAATCTTTTGCTTTTCTTTCTATTTTTTGTCCATGCTCATCTGTTCCAGTTAAAAAAAATACATCTTTACCTATTAATCTATTATATCTTGCAATAACATCAGCTACAACTGTACAATAGCAATGACCAACATGAAATTTACCACTTGGATAATATATAGGTGTTGCTATATAAAATTTATTATTTTCCACTATTTTTGCCTCCTAATTAATTTTAAATATATCATTTATTATATCATAGAATATTTTCAAATACAATAAAAATGCACAATTTTTGTAATAACTTTATATTTTAGAAAAGATAAATCTAGTCAATATATTTTTAAAATATATCAATAATATTTCAAATGTTTTTTAAAGTATATTGTATTTATAGTAATTATATAGTAATATATATGTATAACATATGGAGGTATCTATGAAAAAGCAATTAATATACATAACAATATTGATTATATCTATTATTATTGTTATGACTGTAATCTTTAATATTTGTAACAATAACAAAATTAATAATATAACTATATATGAAGATATACCTAATAAAAAAAGTGAAGAAATAACTAATAATATAAATGAAAATACATATATTGATGATAATACAATTAAAATAGGTTTGTATACAAAAAAAGGAAATAACAAAAAATTAACTTTTAATTATTCTTCAAATTGGAATGCAGAAGAAATAATTGGAATATTTTATGCAGTAGCTACAAATGAAGATAAAATAAGTAATAATTCATTTGAAAAAATTTGGAAAAGTTATTGGAATAAATATGATAATTCAAAAAAATATAAAATTGGATATAACATAAAATTTACTATAAATAATCAAATAGTTGATAAATTAATATTAAATCCAGATGATGCTTACACAATGTATCCAAAATTACAATTATATTTGTATGATGATGTAAATTTAATTCCGGGTAGACCATACTATCATGTAACAAATGAAACAATGGTTAAAGAAACATTATTTACTTCTGTAAAATTAGTTGGTGATACTAATACTAAATATATAACTAGTCCAATTGAACTTACTGTATTTACATATCACAGTGATGATGATTTTGATAATTTAACAGGAAAGTATAGAGGAAATAGCTATTACACAACAATTATTAATAAAAAATAACAACAAATATTGACTTCATATATTTCATATGTTACAATAATATTATTAATATACTAAAAATAAAAATAATTGTCATTATTATGGCAATTATTTTTGAATTTTTAATAATGTTTAAACTAATTAAAACATTCAAAGGTGTGATTTTATGCGTACAACACAAAGATGTTCTGTACTTGTAAATTTACAATGTATTGAATGTGGCGCTATATTTCCAATTCAAAGAAGAAATGAACATAGAAAAAAGGTAAATAAACACATTAAAACTCTTTACTGTATTAATTGTCGGAAAGTAACAAAACATCTAGAAAAAAAATATCCTTAAAATACAAATTAACGCTAGTAAATTGCTAGCGTTAATTTTTTATCTTAAACTTTATTTTTAAAATTCTATAATAATTTTAGTATATCATATACAGAATATTTTCTAAAAAAAATATTAATATCTATTTGAGGATATTTATTTTTAATTCTTGAAATAAAATTTCTACTTGCTTTTCTTTAGCCAAATTCATTTGTAGCCATTCCTAACATTATTCTACACATTTTGAATGCTATATTGACTAGCTACACAATATGTGCTATAATATCAATAAAATAAATTTAATTTTTTTAAAGGAGTAAATATGTTAGGTGAAAAAATAAAAATATTAAGAGAAAAAGAAAATATAAGTCAAGAAAAACTGGCTAAGCACATAAATGTAGCGCCTAGTACTATAGGCATGTATGAGCAAAATAGACGTGAACCTGATTTTGAAACTTTAAAAAAAATAGCTGATATTTTTAATGTATCCACTGATTATCTTCTAGATCATACTGATAAACGTGAAAAAGACATTCTTGACCAGCCTTTACAAATTGCTGCATCTATGAAAGATAAAACAGCTGATTTATCTAATTTATCAGAAAATGATAAAGAAGTAATCAGACAAATGATAAAAAGTCTTAATGAAAAAAATAAAAAATAAAAAATATTTTTTAAAAAGGGGTTAATAATTATGGAGAATGAATTAAAAAATAATAAAGATATAGCTTTATTTGAAAATAAAAAAATTAGAAAAGAAGTTCACAATAACGAATGGTATTTTTCTGTAGTTGATATTATTGAAATATTAACAGAGAGTAAAATACCAAAGAGATATTGGACTGATTTAAAGAAAAAATTTGAGAATGAGGGAAATTTTGAAACGTACGATAAAATCGTACAGTTGAAATTAATTGCTGAAGACGGTAAAAAACGTTTAACAGATTGTGCAAATAGAGAAACAATTTTTAGATTAATACAATCTATTCCTTCACCAAATGCAGAACCTTTCAAATTATGGTTTGCTAAATTAGCAGAAGAAAGAATACAAGAAATAAACAACCCCTCATTAATTTTAGAACGTGCAAAAAATACTTATTTTAAAAAAGGATATTCTCAAGAGTGGACAAATGCAAGACTTAAATCATCAAGTGCAAGAAATCAAATAACTGATGAGTGGAAAAAAAGAGGTGCAGAAACTAATGATTATTCAATTTTAACAGATGAAATTAGTAAAGGTACTTTTGGAATTTCTACAAAAATTCATAAGCAAATAAAAAAATTAGAAAAATCATCTCAAAATTTAAGAGACAATATGTCACCAATTGAATTAGCTTTAATAACTCTTGCTGAAGTGACTACAACAGAAATCCATAAATCAAATGATTCTCAAGGATTGCCAGAATTAAAGAAAGATGCTAAAGATGGTGGAGAAATTGCTTCCATTACAAGAAAAAACATAGAGCAAAAACTAGGAAAATCAATTGTCACATCAGAAAACTCTTTAAACTTTAAAAATAATAGTAAACATTTAAATGATAAATAATATATAATTAGCTACCATACAAGGATATAATACGTACTTTAATAGAGCAAATGAAAAAGGAAAATGGAGAGTAATTATGGAGAATGAATTAAAAGATAAATTAGCTTTATTTGAATCAAAAGAAATTAGAATGAAATGGGAAAGCAACGATTGGTTTTATTCTATAATAGATGTAATTGGTGTTTTAACAGGCAGTACAAACCCTAATGATTATTGGTATAGATTAAAAACAAGAGTGAACGAAGAAGCTAAAATTGAGTTATCGACAATTTGTCGAAGACTTAAATTACTCTCTACTGATGGAAAATATTATTTAACAGATTGTACTGATACAAAAAGTCTATTAAGAATAATTCAATCAATTCCATCTCCTAAAGCTGAACCATTTAAACAATGGCTTGCTAAAATAAGAAGTGAACAATTAGAAGAAATAGCTAATCCAGAACTTGCAATTCAGAGAGGAAAAGAAACGTTTATCAAAAAAGGTTATGATAATAATTGGATTTCTCAAAGATTAAAAACAACTGATGCTAAAAATACATTAACAGATACATGGAAAGAAAAAGGAATAGCTGAACATAAAGATTATGCAATTTTAAGAAATGAAATATATAAAAACACTTTTGGTCTTGACACTAAGCAATATAAAAAATTAAAGGGAATAGATAAATCTAAACAAAATTTACGTGATAGTATGGGAAATTTAGAACTAGCTATAACAAACCTATCTGAAGTCACAGCTAATGAATTGCATCAATCAAATAATAGTTTTAGGTTTAATAATTTAAAATCTGATGTTGTAAGTGCTGGCAAGATAACTGGAAAAACACGACTAGATATAGAGAGTAAACTAGGCAGAAAAATAGTTACAGATGTAAATTATAAAACTTTAACAAAAAATAATAATAAGCATTTAGAAGATAAATAACATAAAATTAGTGACCATGATAGGGATATAATAAGAAATTTAATTGAACAAATGAAAAAGAATAAGTAATTTTATTATTCGACAGATTCGACAAATTATAATACATTTATATATTATAATCTTTAAATAATATCTTAAATATTATTTTGAAAGAAGGTAAAAATATGAAATTTGGAATAAGAAAACCTAGCCTAACGAAAAGTTTAAAAACTAGAACAACTGGTAAAATTAAAAGAAGCATGAAAAAAGCTGTTATACCTGGATATAGTAAAAAAGGAATGGGATGGTTGAAATCTCCAAAAAAAGCAGCTTATAATAAGATTTATCATAAAACATCTTTTAGCTTTTGGAATTTATTTAAATAAAATGGAGGTAAAATAATGAATGATGAATTAATCTATAAAGAAAATATAATAGTTAATAATTTACCTATTAGCATACTTTCAAATGATAATATAAATGATTTTATATCTTTAACAGATTTAGCTAGATATAAGAACTCAGAATTTCCAAAAGATGTAATAAAGAATTGGATGAGAAATAGGTCAACTATCGAATTTTTAGGTTTATGGGAAATGATGCATAATAAAAATTTCAAAGGGGTCGATTTCGACACCTTTAAAAATTTAGCCGGTTCAAATTCATTTGTATTGACACCACAAAAATGGATTGAAAGTACTGATGCTATTGGTATTATATCACGTTCGGGAAATGGTGGTGGAACTTTTGCACATAAAGATATAGCTTTTGAGTTTGCTAGCTGGTTAAGTCCTGAATTTAAGCTATATGTAATAACTGATTATCAACGTTTAAAAAATGATGAAAGTAATAAACTATCATCCACTTGGAACATAAAAAGAATAATTGCAAAAACAAATTATAAACTTCAAACTGATGCAATTAAAAATAATCTAATACCTGAAAATGTTTCAATTTTTCATCAAGGTATTACATATGCAAACGAAGCTGACTTATTAAATGTTGCCTTATTTGGACAAACAGCTAAGGAATGGAAAAAGCAAAACAAAGATGCAAAAGGTAATATTAGAGACAATGCTACGATTACCCAACTAACAATATTAGCAAACTTAGAGAATTTAAACTCACAATATATCAAAGATAAATTACCACAAAAAGATAGACTTTTAAAATTAAATTCTATTTCTATAGAGCAATTAAAAATTTTTGAAAACAATATAAATTTATTAAATTTAGATAAAGACTGCAAAAGCAATTTATTAAATTAGCTACCATACAAGGATATAATACGTACTTTAATTGAACAAATGAAAAATAATAAGTAATTTTATTATTCGACAGTATTCGACAAAATATAATACATTTATATATTATAATATTTTACAAAAGACAAAGCACTACTTAATTGTAGTGCTAAATTATAACTATATATTCAAACATATGTTTAGTAAAGGAGAGAATTGTATGTTAGATAAATTATATGAGATAGCAGAAAAAGAAAATATTAATATTTTTAGAGTCAAATTAGATGAACCTGAAGCTTTATATTTAACAAATGGAATTAACAGTACTATTCTTATTGACTCAAATATAAAAGAACAAACTGAAATTGAACGAATATTAAAACATGAACTTTCACATCATTCAGTTGGTGTATTTCCTATAAATATTTGTTCACATGAATATTATGCTAAACTGTGTTACTCTAAAAATGAATTTAGAGCTGAAAAATGGTTAATTAATAAACTTATACAATAAAAGATGCTATAAATAAGCCCAGGAGTAACAAGGAAACTAAAAATATAGAAGCATTGACAATAGATGAGCAAAAACTATTTATAAATGAAGTTTATAAATACGAATACAAAAATATTTTTTTATTAGCCATTTACACAGGAATGCGAATCGGAGAGATTTTAGCTTTGCAAAAAAACGATATTGATTTAAAAAATAACTTAATTCATATAAATAGAACTTTGACAAAAGATAAAAATGACCAGGTTATTATAGGAGATACAACAAAAACATATGCAGGTATAAGAGATATACCTATTACAAGTATAATTTCAGACACAATAGCAGATGCTTTAAACAATTATATTGAAAATGTGAATGAGTTATTGTTTTTAACTAAAAAAGGTACTATTTGCACTCCTAACTCTTTTAATGCTATATTCAAAGAAATATGTAAAAATGTGCATGTTAAAGAAACAATATATATAATGCACCGAAAAGATAAAATTATAAATTTAAAAACAAGTACTGTAAATACACACATGTTAAGACATACATATGCTACAAGAGCGATTGAAGCAGGAATAAGCCCAGTTGTTTTACAAAGATTACTAGGACACAAAGATATACAAACTACCCTTAACACTTATACATCTGTTTTTAACAAATTCAAAGAAGATGAAATTGAAAAGGTCAATAATTATCTTATTAATTTATAAAAAGTACTGCAATGCCAAAAATTTTTAAACATATCTGTGAATATTTGAAAATAAATGAAACACCGTAAAATGCATTAAATACGCATTTTACGGTGTTTATAATATATTTTAAAAATCATACAAAATTGTATTTTATGGTCGGAGTGACAGGACTTGAACCTGCAACCCCATGGTCCCAAACCACGTACGCTACCAATTGCGCTACACCCCGAAATATATTACTAAAATATTATAACATTGTTTATTTAAAAAATCAATACTTTCATATAAAAAAATGTTATTTTGTTGACTTTTAAGTTAAAAGATTATAAAATAAGTATATGTAAGGAGGACTTAAAAAATGTCGTTAAAAGTTAAATATCAATACACTCATTTTATATATCCATTTGTAGTTGAAAATAAAAAATATACTGATTACATAAAGAATATTGTAATGCAAGAAAAAAATTGGAAATTAAAAATACATAAGCAAAAAGAAGATGAAGAAACATATAACTTTTTTCTTCCATATATGAAGAAATTTCTTTTTCCAACACTATTTTGGAATGAACGTGATATAAAAAAATACAAAAATATGACAGAAAACCAAAAAGTAAATATTCTTAAAAAATCAAGTTGTATTACATTTGACTTTAATTTAGATAGTATAAAAATTGGAAGTGTAAATAAAAAAAGATATGGATTAATTGAATTTGATATTGTAAATGTTAAATTAATTTGTTTTGAACCAGGTATTTGTTTTTTAGATATTAAAGCAGAAGTTCAAGACGAAAGTGAAAATATAGAATTTGATAAAATACTTGATTTTAATAATATTTTTAGAAATATTACTCCTGAAAATTTAAATCAAAATAATTTGAATATACAAGCAAAAGATTTAAATAATGTTAATGATATTTTTGAAATTATAAATTCTTTAATAAAAGGATTTGCAAGTTCTGATTTAGAAAGAATTTGTTATGATAAAATGTTTACATATTCTTATGTCTGTCTAGATAAAAATGATTGGAATAATGATTCTGATTTTAGTAAATTACAAAATGATTTTTATAAACTACAATATGTAACAGATAGTAAAAGTACTTCTATATTTAATAATAATTGTAACAGCTTAAAAGATAATACTTATTCAAGATGGAACTATTCTATGTTTGGATTTTCAAGAGAAAGTGGAGTTGTTTTAGTATCTGAAAAAGAGTTATATAATATAACAAAAATGCCTCATAATTTTGAAAAGTCATATATGTATATGCTGTTTCTTGCTTTCTATCAAAGATTAAGTTTAATAAACTTTTTACAAGATTTGCTAAAAGAAGATAAGTCAATGATACATAAACAAAATAAAAAACTAACAAAATTTACACATTTTAGTTGGTTTAGTCAAATAACTAATTCAGAACATGGAATGGATATTTGGAAAAATTGGCAAAAAGCTTTTGAGCTTCAAGAATTATTTGATGAAGTACATAAGCAATATGTTGAATATTATAATTTAGTTGTTGCATCAGGTCAAAATAAAATAAATGCTATTCTTATTATTTTATATACTGTCAGTGTTATATTTACAGGATTACAAATAATAGTCCAAATGTATAATATAAATAATACATTTATCGAACCATTAATTATATTTTTAATAATTATAACTGCTTTAAGTTATCCAGTTTATGTTATTGGAAGATGGATAAAGCATAAATTAGAAAGTAATGATGGAGGTACGTTTTAATGTTTTGTGGAATAGATATTATTGAAGTTTCTAGAATTAAATCAGCTTTATTAGAAAATAATAATTTTAAATATAAAATATTTTCAAAAAATGAAATAACTGATATTGACAAAATAAAAAGTGATGTTAAATATCAAAGATATGCAGGTAGATTTGCTGCAAAAGAAGCTATATACAAAGCTATTTCAAAAATATTAATTGATAATAATTTAACTATTGAATTCAATGAAATTGAAATTGAAAACATAGAGACTTTAAAAAGAAGACCAAAAGTTAATATTTTAAATAATAAAATAAATAAATTATTAGATGATTATACTATTGATATTAGTATTTCACATATTGAAGAAAATGCAACTGCAATATGTACTGTTAATTTAAAGTAAACTTTTTTTGTAATTATTATTGTTAAATTAAATAATTTAAAGACGAATATACATATAGGTATATTCGTCTTTATAATATTATAATATATCACATATTGATTGACAATACTTTTATATATTAGTATAATCTTAATGTTTTTAAAAATTAATTAAAAACATAATTATCAATTTAATT
>JAVVTJ010000012.1:0-25778 GCA_036653755.1 Clostridia bacterium | reverse complement strand
ATATTATATAAAAATCAGACAAAATATTTGATAATTTTTTTTGTTTATGATAAAATATAAATGATTATAATAAAAGGTGGTAAAATAATGGAAGAACTTATTGAATGTATATGTGATTATGTAAGAAAACCATATACTGATTATGCAATTATGTTAAATGGAGAATGGGGTAGTGGTAAAACATATTTTTGGAATAATAAATTAAGATCAAGGTTAGAATCTATAAGCATTGGTGGAAAAAAATATAAGACAATATATATGTCTTTATATGGCATTAATAGCTTAGAAGAAATCAGTAAAAAAATATATATAGAAACTAATCCTATGATTAGTAAAACATTAAAAAAATTTGTTGATTCTAGAGAAGGCAATTTAATCCCAGAATATGTTAAGACAGGCTTAGATATGGCTAATTTATTTGGAACTATGCAATTTAGTAATGAAAAAGTTGATTTTTCTAAATTATTTGCTATTGATGATAAAATATTATGTTTTGATGATTTAGAAAGAGCTAATGTTGATGTAATAGATATACTAGGATATATAAATAATTTTGTTGAACATGATGGTATAAAAACAATTGTCATTTGTAATGAAAAAGAATTGGCAACTAAGTTTAAAAATACTAATTTAGAATTTAAAACTATGATTGCTACATATATTTTAGATAAAGAAAATAAATTAAAAATAAATGAAAAAAGTAAAGTATCATTAATTAAAGAATTGCCAAGTATTCCTCTTGCTAATATGATTGAAGAAAAAATATCTGAAATATTTGATAAAGCAAATGCTTACGAGAGAATAAAAGAAAAATTAATAGGTGAAACTTTTGAATATATACCAGAATATTCATATATTTTAAGTGGAATGATAATGAAGTATTCATATAATGAAGCATTGTCTGACTTTTTAAAACGTAATACTTCTTCAATCATATTTGCCTTTAATAAATCTGAAACTAAAAACTTAAGAATATTAAAACATTCATTAGCAGATTTTGAAAAAATATTTAATTGTATTATGAAAGATTATCCTAATACTCCTACTAATGTACTTAAAACTTTACTTATATTTACAATAGCTGTTTCTTTTGAAATAAAAGCTGGAAATATACTAAAAGAAAAATTGAAATCTGTAAAAAATAATACGGAATATAATTCAATTGTATTTACTTCAAAAATTTTAAATGATAATAATCAGTTTTATTTAAAAGAATTTGATAATAAATATTTTTTAAATAATGATTCTAATTTTAAATTTTTTAAATTTGTAGAGGTATATATTCGTACTAGATTTTTTGATGAAAAATTATATAAAGATAACATGCAAGAAGCAAATGAATTTATTGATATAACTAAAACAACAGCAAATATAAAATATCTTTCGATTTTAGAAGGAGATTATTTGAAAATATCAGATTTTGATTTTAATATTTTAGTAAGACAAGTATTAGATGAGATAAAATTAGGATTAGTTGAGTTTAATAAGTATATACAATTATTTATTATATATAAGTATTTTATAACGACAGGTTTATTAAAAATGAATATATCAGAACTAAAGCAAATATTTATATTAGGTATGCAGATAGCTGGAATTGAAAATAATCAAAATATAGAAAATGATAAGCTTGATATTCCATCAGATGATAAAGATGTTATAGAAATGAAGACTAATTATGATAAAA
Organism: Clostridia bacterium; assembly: GCA_036653755.1. Lineage (GTDB taxonomy): Bacteria > Bacillota > Clostridia > TANB77 > CAG-465 > RGIG5057. The sequence continues at coordinate 24,091 of JAVVTJ010000012.1, read as the reverse complement.
TAAAAAAACAAATAATTGAAGATTTGTCTATGAAAAAAGCGGTAGAGTTATTTAAAAATTTACCAAGTAATATATCTGAATTTTACAAAGATATTGTAGGAAATTATCAAAATTTGCCAGTATTTTCAAAATATGATATGGAAGATTTATATAATAAATTAGATATAACAGCTAATTATGATTTATATAATTTGGTTAATATGTTTACTATAAGATATAAAGAAAATGAAAAGTTATTTAAACTAGATGCACCTAATTTAAAAAAGTTATGTGAAATTATTACAAAAAATAAAGCTTTAAAAGAAAGGACAATAAAACTTGTTTTGTTAGATAACATTGCAAGTGTGATAGAAAAATATGATAAACAATATAATTAGGAAAGAGGTATAGTATGAAAAAAAGTAAAATTATAATTTTAGCTATAATAATATTAATAGTAAGTATAGTAAGTATTACAATTTATTTAATTCTAACTAAAAGTATTGAGAATGAATCATCTGCTTTAATGTTTCAAAATGAAAATGCTGAAATAGTTTTTTCTGATATTACTGATAATACCATTTCTGTAAAAATAGTATTAACTGGTAATATAAAAAATATAGAATTTGAGAGTAATTTAATTATTCAGCAATTACCAGAAATTAAAGAAAACAACTTAGAATATTATTTAACATTAATAAAGAAAAAAGATTCACATGGAATAGCAGCACTTAAAGTTTCTGGTAATAATATACAAGATTTAGAAAAATGTATAGAGTATTAAATGAAAAAATTGTGATATTTTAGAATTATAACAAAATAAAAATTTGGTTTTAATTTTGATACATAAAGTTCAATTTAATAGTTATAAAACGTAATCATATAAAAAAGAGATTTACTAGTATATTTAGCAAAATATATTGCAAATCTCTTTTTTTTGTTGTATAATTTAAAAAACATTGTAGAAATAATATAATTATATTTTAACGTATAAAGTGAGAGGAATTGAGAATATTGAAAAATACATTAAACCAAATATTTGTAGAGGCATATAAAAATTATAAAACAATATCTGAAACATATAAAATACTTGAAAAAACTTATGAAATGGGGATATTAATTCATCCAGGCGGTCAGTGGATTTTAGATAATATGTATATTATTGAACAAGAATATTCATCTATATTGGAAAGTAAAAGTTCTGTTAAAAATAAAAAATTACCTACGATAAAAATTAGGGATGGATCAAGATATACTAGTATATATTATATAGCTCATGAATTAATTGAAAAAAATAAAGGATATACTGATCAAAATTATATATTAGAATGTTTAAAACATAGACAACAAATTTCATATTTAACTTCTGATGAATTAAATTTATTTCCTCTTATGCTCAAAATTGTTATAATTAAATTTATAGCAGGTATTTGTATAAATATTGCTAATTCACAAATTCAAAAAATTAACGTTGAAAAATTATTATTTAATAATTTACAAGATTATGATACAAAAAAAATGGCTGATAAGTTATATAAAGATTTAAAAATGTTTAAAGATGATGTATCAAATGCAGAAAAATTAAAAAATACAAATACATCTTTTGTAGAATATTTAGCTTCTAAACTTAAAAGCTATGGAGAAGGTGGGGATAAATATTATAAAATATTAAATGAAGAAGCTGAAAAAATAGGATTTACAGTTGAAGAAGCTATTGTTAAAGAACATTTAGAAATAGCAAAAACAACTGATTATATGAGTAAGGCTATTTTAGGTTTAAAACAATTAGAAGGTTTAAATTTTAGAGAGATATTTGAAAGTGTAAATAAAATTGATGAAACTCTAAAATTAGATTATACTAATGAATTTATAAAATGTGATTATAAAACAAAAGCAAGATATAGAAATAGAGTAATAAAATTATCTAAAAGATATAATTTATCTGAAACATATATTGCTAAAAAAGCAGTTGAATGTTCAGTTAAATATCAAAAACATGTGGGGTTCTTTTTATCTGGTGATGAAAAGTATTTATTAAAAAAAGAATTAGGTAAATCATATATGGTAGATAATATATATAATAATATAATTAAACCTATAAGACCATATGTATATGTGGGTTCTATATTATTATTTGCTTTATTAATAACCATTTTAATAGGAATGTATTTATTTAAATTAGAATTTAAATCATATGGATTTTTATTCTATATATTTACTTATATTTTTTCAGTTGAAATATCTGAAAAAATAATAACATATTTAATAAGAAAAATAGTTCCTCCAAAGATATTACCTAGATTTGATTTTGCTAAAACAATTGATGAAAAATATTCAACATATATTGTTATGCCAGCTGTAATTTCTTCTTATGATAAAATTGACACTATGATAAGAAAAATGGAAGTAACTTTTTTAGCTAATAGATCAGATAATATGTATTATATGTTACTAGGTGATTGCTTGTCTAGCGATAAACAAGTTATAGAGCAAGATAGTAAGTTTTTTAAATATGCAAAAGAAAAATTAGATATATTAAATGAAAAATATCCTTCAAAGCATAAATTATTTAATTTTATATACAGAAAAAGAGTATATTCAAAAGCAGAAAATTCATATATGGGTTGGGAAAGAAAAAGAGGAGCTTTAAAACATTTTCATGAATTAGTTTTAGGATATATGGATAAAAAAAGAATAGATGAAACAATGCTTTTAGCATATAATGATATAGTAAAAACTAAATATGCTATAACAATTGATGAAGATACAGAACTTTCATTAAATACTGCTAAAGATTTAGTTGCTATAATTGCTCATCCTTTAAATGCTCCAAAGTTATCTAAAAATGGTAAATGTGTTAAAAGTGGTCATGGGTTAATACAGCCTGCTATTGGTCTTGATATAGAATCTGCAAATAAAAGTATATTTTCTAAAACTTTTGGCGGTTTTGGAGGATTAGATATATACACAACAGCAGTTTGCGATACATATCAAGATGTGTTTAATGAAGCAATATTTTGTGGAAAAGGAATATATGATATTGAACTTTTTGAAAGATTATTATCAAATGAAATACCTGAAAATTTAGTTTTAAGCCATGATTTATTAGAAGGTTCATATATGAGAGCAGGACTTGCATCTGATATACAAGTTCAAGATGGATTTCCAAATAATTATGTTGCATATATGAAAAGAAATCATAGATGGTTTAGGGGAGATATGCAAATTATAAAGTGGTTATTTAATTTTAAATCTCCAATAAATTTTTTATCAAAATGGAAAATTTTTGATAATTTAAGAAGACCTCTTTTAGATGTTGCAGCTATTATACTAATACTTGTATCATTATTTATATCACAAGAAATGTTTTTAAAAACAGTACTTATTGCGTTTTTTGTTATAAATTTTGGATATATGTTAGGTATTATAGATACATTAATATTTGGAAAAATGAAACATAGCAAAGAATTGTTATATATTCCAATTATTCATGGAATAAGTGCAACAATTTTAACAATGACATTTAATTTTTTAACACTTCCATACAGAGCGTATACATGTGTAAATGCTTTTGTAGTATCAATATATAGAATGTGTATAACAAAAAAACATTTACTAGAATGGGTTACAGGTGAAATGTTAGAGAAGTCTGCACAAAATAAATTGTCATATTATTATAAAAATATGTTTCCTAACTTAATTGTTGCTGCTATTATATTACTTAATATATTTTTTACAAATAATCATTTACTTACAGTTGAGTTTCAAGTATTTATTGCAATTTCATTTTTAATAGCACCAGTAGCTGCATATTTACTTGGAAAAAATCATTTATTTGGAAGACATAAAAGACTTGCAAAAGTTCAAGATAATGAAATTGTTGATATTGCAAGAAGAACATGGGGATTTTTTGACTTAATGATGTCACCAGTTAATAATTATCTTCCAACAGATAACTATCAAGAAAATAGAAGATACAAAATTGCTAACAGAACATCATCAACTAATATTGGTTTTGGAATTTTAGCTATAATAAATGCTTACGATTTGAAGTTTATAAAATCAGAAGATTGTTTAGAAAGATTAAATAATATAATGTTAACTGTAAATAAATTAGAAAAATGGAATGGACATTTACTTAATTGGTATAACATTAAAACATTAGAACCACTTAGACCTAGATTTATATCAACAGTAGATAGTGGAAACTTTGTAGCTTGTATATATATATTAAAAGAATTTTTAGAAGAACTTAAATTTGATATATCAAATAAAAATCATATAATAATAGATAAATTAATTATTAATTGTAATGAATTAATAGAAAATACTGATTTTACAAAGTTATATGATATGTCAAGAAATTTGTTTACAATAGGTTATGCACAAGATGAAGGAAAATTAATAGATAGTTATTATGATATGTTAATGTCTGAAAATAGAATAGCAAGTTTACTTGCTATTGCTTCAAGACAAATAACATCTAAACATTGGTTTAAATTATCTAGAAATTTAATTAATGTTGATGGATATAAAGGTTTGGTATCATGGAGTGGTACAGCTTTTGAATATTTTATGCCATATTTATTTAGTAAATCATATGAACATACTTTAATAGATCAATCATTGTTTTTTGCTAAATATAGTCAAAAGAAACATGCTAAAATGAATAATATACCATGGGGAACTTCAGAATCTGCTTTTGCAGTAAAAGATAATGAACTTAATTATCAATATCAAGCTTTTGGTATTCCTTGGCTTGGACTAAAAAGAGGTTTAAAAGATTATTTAGTTGTTGCTCCTTATGCATCAATGTTAATGCTTGAATATTCTCCAGAAGAGGTATATAGAAATATAAACAAATTAAAAAAAATTGGATGTTATGGTTCATTTGGTTTTTATGAATCAATAGATTATACCAAAGCACATTTAGATAATAAAGAGTATGAAGTTGTAAAAACATATATGGCACATCATCAAGGTATGACATTAACAGCTATAAACAATTATATAAATTCAGGTATAATTAAAAATAGATTTCATAAAAATCCTAATATTGAAGCTTGTGAAATATTGCTTAAAGAAAGAGAAAGAATGAAAGCAACTATAAAGAAAGATAAAAATAAATATAAAATAGATAAAGCATTTAAGCAAAAAAAATTAGATATGTTTACATCATATGTTTCTGGAAAAATATATATTGATGGTAATGTATATCCAAATTCTATCATGCAAATTGCAGTACTTAAAGGTAAAAATTTATCAACAATTCTTACTACAACAGGTGCAAGTTATATTAAATATAGAGATAAAATAGTAAATAGACAAAAATATAAAGATTTACATTCTAGTGGAAATTATATATTTTTAACTGATGAAAATACAGGTAAAACTTTTTCCAGTGCAGATACTGATATTTTAAATGATAAAAATAATACATATATTACTAAAACAAATTTTGTTGCTACATTAAGTAGTGTTGAATATTATATAGAATGTGGCGATTTAGAATCAACAACAACTGTATTTTTATCACCTGAATATAATATGGAAATACGTAAAGTAAGTATATATAATAATAGCAATATAAAAAAACAAATACGTATAAATACATATGTTGAACCTGCTATGACAGATTATATGACTAATATTGTACATCCATCATTTAATAATTTACAAATTGAAACATATTATGATGAAACTTTAGATGTCTTAGTTGCAAGTAAAAGACTTAAAAATGATGATGATAAAGAAATATATGTATATGCTAAACTTCTAGGAATAGATTTAGGTAAAGATGTTGAAACAGAAAAATCTAAAATTGATTTTTCTAAATCTGAAACAGATAATGCTTTTGATAATAAAGTATCAAAATATCCTTTATGGCCAGTACTTTCATATAGAGCAAAAATATTTCTTAATGAACATGAAAGACAAGACTTTTATTATGTTATAGGAGCTACAGATTCAAAATATAAGATGTCAAATGCTATAGTAAATTTAACATCTGATGAAGTAGAAAAACAACTTAAATTATCATCTGAATTAAATACAGTGGTATCTAGATATTTAGAATTATCACCTGGAAAAGCTTTTGCATATAATAAAATATTAAAAGAATTATTTTTTGATAAAAAAGGAAAAAAAGATACATATTGGAATAGTAATATTAATCAATCAATGTTATGGAAATACTCTATATCAGGGGATCTACCGATTTTACTTGTTAATATAGATAGTATAGAATGTGTAGGAATAGTTCATGAAATAATAGATTTTATGGATTATGTAAAAAATAGAAAGTTGGATATTGATATAGTAATATTTGCAGATGATGAAAAATATAATGACAAAGTTTATGAATATACAAAAAATGTTATTGATAATGCTAGATATATGGATTATACAAAAGGTAATATTTATTTATATAATATAGATAAAATAGAAAAAGAAGATATTGATTTATTTAGATTTGTTTGTAAAAAAGAAATCTCTCATATAGATGATTTTTTAGCAGAAAAAGATATAACTCAAAAAATATTTGAATCAGAAGAAGAAGAGGTGTAAATGTATGAATAAAATAAATAAAAACTTGGATTTTGATTTAGTAGCATTTAATTCATACGGTGGATTTACAAAAGATGGTGATGAATACCATATACTTAATACTAAAACTCCTCTTCCTTGGTGTAATGTAATAGCAAATGAAAATTTTGGTTCTATTATTTCTAATACTGGAGTTGTTTATACATATTTTAAAAATAGTAGAGAATATAAATTAACAAATTGGTGTAATGATTGGACTAATAGTATTCCTGGAGAAAAGTTTGAAGGAATATTTGATGAGGAATATAATTTAAACTATGGATTTGGATATGTAAAAGTAAATCAAATAAATAATGAAATTAAAAAAAATATGACAATATTTGTTCCTATGGAAGATAATTTAAAAGTTCAGTATATAACACTTGAAAATACCTCTAAAATAGAAAAGAGTATATCTATTAAATATACTCTAACTCCTGTTTTAGGTGTAACAACAGAAGTTGATTCAGAAAATATAATTTGTAAACATACAGAAAATGGAATATTACTTAAAAATCCATACATAAAAGAATTTTCAAATTGTGTATCATATGTTACTGTAATTAATCACAATAAACAAAATATAATTACTGAGTATGATTCAATAAATTATAGTACTAGCATAAATATAACACTAAAACCAAAAGAAAAAGTTTCATTTAGTATTCTATTTGGTTCTTATGAAGAAAATGAAAATAATAAAGATTTTCTTTTGAATATTATTCAGAAATATTCAAAAGAAAAAGATTTATTAGAAATTTATAATAATATGATAAAATATTGGAGAAGCAAGGTAAAAAGAACTTTAAAAACAGGGGATGAATATTTAGATATAATGGCAAATGGTTGGTTACTTTATCAAACAATTAGTTGTAGATTATTTGCTAAAAGTGCATTTTATCAATCTGGTGGAGCAATAGGGTATAGAGATCAATTACAAGATACAATGGCTTTAATTTCATCTTGGCCAGAAAAAACAAGAGCTCAAATTATATTACATGCAAGTAAACAATTTGAAAAAGGAGATGTACTTCATTGGTGGCACTCTCATACAAATGCTGGAATAAAAACACATTTTAGTGATGATTATTTATGGCTAGCTTATGTTCTTTCAGAATATGTATCTAAAACATTAGATATTTCAATATTAGATGTTATAACTCCATATTTGCAAGATAAAGAAATGGGAGCAAATAAAGAGTTATATGAAGTATTTTATGAATCAGATAAAAAAGATAGTGTATATAATCATGCTAAAAAATCTATTATGTATGGGTTAAGTAGAATAAATGAAAAAAATGGACTTATGGATATAGGAGACGGGGATTGGAATGATGGATTTAGTAGTATAAGAGGTCAGTCTGTTTGGCTTACATTATTTATGATAGATTTACTTAAAAAATTTAATGAAGTTGCTAAAATAAAAGAAGATACAGAAATGGTACAAACCTGTGAAAAATATAGACATATACTTAAAAATAGTGTTGTAACTTCTGCTTGGGAAGGACAACATTTTGTAAGAGCATTTTTTGAAAATGGTGAAGTATTAGGTTCTTTTTCAAATAATGAATGTAAAATAGATCTAATTTCACAAGCATGGGCAGCAATAGCTCTTAAAGATTATCCAGATATGCAAGAAGAAATAAAACAATCATTAGAAAGTGCTGATAAATATTTAGTTGATAAGCAGCATCAAATTGTAAAATTGTTATATCCACCATTTGATAAACCCAAAAATAATCCAGGGTATATAAAAGCATATGTTCCTGGAACAAGAGAAAATGGTGGACAATATACACATGCTTCAACTTGGCTTGCTAAAGCATATTTTGAAATAGGTGAAGATAAAAAAGGTTTAGAAATATTAAGATATATAAATCCTATTTATCATTCAGATAGTAAAGAAAAAGCAGATATATATATGGTAGAACCTTATGTAATGTCAGCAGATGTGTATGCAAATGAAGAACATATGGGTAGAGGTGGCTGGACATGGTATACAGGATCTAGTGCATGGACATATAAAGTAATAGAAGATAAATTTGGAGATAATAAAAACAAATAAAAGTATAGATATTAATTATTAAAGTAAAGTTTAAAATATAAAAGTTTTAAACTTTATTTTAATAATATACTATTTTTTTAACAATAAGTTTGACTAATTATGTCGAAAAATATATATTAGAAAATTATTGCTTGCAAAAAATGTATTAATGTGGTAAAATATATTTATCTAAAATTTATTCATAAAACTAAATCATACAGTTTATTCAAAAGGAGATTCCAAAATGTTAAATATAGTATTAGTAGAACCAGAAATACCACAGAATACAGGAAATATAGCAAGAACTTGCGCTGTTATAGGTGCTAAACTTCATTTAGTAAAACCACTTGGTTTTGATATATCAGAAAAAGCTGTAAAAAGAGCAGGACTTGATTATTGGGATAAAGTAGATATTGTAACTTATGAAAATTTAGATGAATTTAAAAAAACTACAAAAGATAAAAATATATATTTACTTACAACTAAGGGTAAAAAAATATATTCAGATGTAAAATTTAAAGATGATGATTATTTAATATTTGGTCCTGAAAGTAGAGGACTTCCTGAATCATATATTTTAGATAATTTTGAAAATGCAATTAGAATTCCTATGGGATATAATATAAGATCTTTAAATTTATCTAATAGTGTAGCAATTGTAGCATATGAAGCTATGAGACAATTAGATTTTAAAAATTTAGAAGAAAAAAGTACATATTTTGATAAAAAGTAGGTGAAACAATGAATGTAAGTTTAGTGACGCTTGGTTGTACTAAAAATGAAGTAGATAGTGAAATGATATTAGGGTTATTAAAACAAAAAGGTTTTATATTAACTAATAATTTAGATATTGCAGAATGTATAATTGTAAATACTTGTGGTTTTATTGAATCTGCAAAAAAAGAAGCAATTGAAACAATACTTAATATGAGTGATTATAAAATTAATGGAAAATGTAAACATTTAATAGTTGTAGGATGTTTAGCTAAAAGATATAAACAAGATATTATAGATAATATGAAAGAAGTAGATTTAGTAATAGGTGTTGATGAATATTATAATTTAGATAAAATATTAAGTAAATATTTTAATTTAAATTTGCAAGGATGTTTAAAATATACCGATAGAATAATATCTTCAAAATTTCCTAGTGCTTATATTAGAATATCTGATGGTTGTGATAATAAATGTAGTTATTGTGCAATACCTTTAATTAGAGGAGCTTTTAAAAGTAGAACTATTGAAGATATATTAGAAGAAGTAAAGTTACTTGCAAGTCAAGGTATATCTGAGTTTGTTATAATATCACAAGATACAAGTAAATATGGTTTAGATATTTATGGTAAATTATGTTTAGCGGAGTTACTTAATAAAATTTCTCAAATTGAAGGTGTAAAATGGATAAGAATACTTTATCAATATCTATATGAAATGACGGATGAGTTATTACTTGAAATGAAAACAAATAATAAAATATGTAAATATTTTGATATACCAATTCAACATTTTTCAGATAAAATATTAAAAGATATGAATAGAAAAGATAAAAAAGATCTCATTTATTCTAAAATAAAGCAAATAAAAGAAATGATGCCAGAAGCTATACTTCGAACCACCATAATTGTAGGTTTTCCAGGAGAAACTGATGAAGAATACAATGAATTAATTGAAGGCATAAAAGTATTTAATTTTGATAGATTAGGAGCATTTACATATTCAAAAGAAGAAGATACAAAATCATTTGATATGAAAAACCAAATTGATGAAAAAATAAAAGAAAAAAGATTAGATAATTTACTTACTATTCAAAAAGCTATTTCACTTAAAAATAATAAAAAACATATAGGAGAAATACTTGAAGTAGTAGTAGAAGATGTATCAAATGGTGATAAATATTTTGAAGCAAGATCATATATGGATGCACCTGATGTAGACGGAAAAATATTAATAAAAATAAATAAAAATAGTATAAATAAAATTATAATTGGTGAATATACATTTGTTAAAATTATAGATTGTAATGATTATGATTTATATGCAGAATGTATATAGAAGGAGAAAAATATGACAATAGATAGTTTAAAAGAATCTACTTTAGAGGAGTTAAGAAAAGTAGCTAATGAGTTACAAGTAGATGGTTATGAAAGATTAAAAAAAGAATATTTAATTGAAGAAATAGTAAAAAGTTTAGAAGGAACAGATAAATTACAAGAACAAATTGATGTACAAATAGAAAATCCTGAAACAGATTATATAGCAAGTGGCATATTAGAAGTAATGTCTGATGGATATGGATTTTTAAGAAGTGATAATTATCTTCCAGGTAATAAAGATATATATGTATCACAAGTTCAAATTAGAAGATTTAAACTTGCAAGTGGAGACAAATTAAAAGGTGTAGCTAGATTTACTACTGAACCTGCAAATAAATTTCCATCTATGATATATGTTGAAAGTATAAATGGTGATAGAATAGAAACAGCTTTAAAAAGAAAATCTTTTGATTCTTTAATTCCTATTTATCCTGAAGAAAAATTGAAATTAGAAAAAAGTACTAGTGAGTTTTCTACAAGATTAATAGATATATTATCTCCAATTGGAAAAGGTCAGCGTGGACTAATTGTTGCACCACCTAAAGCTGGTAAAACAACAATTTTAAAACAAATAGCAAATAGTGTACTTAAAAATAATCCAGAAGTTTATTTAATAGTACTTTTAATTGATGAAAGACCAGAAGAAGTTACAGATATAGAAAGAAGTATAGATGCTGAAGTTGTACATTCTACTTTTGATGAATCACCAGAAAATCATATAAAAGTATCAAAAATGGTTTTAGAAAGAGCTAAAAGATTAGTTGAACAAAATAAAGATGTTATGATACTTTTAGATAGTTTAACAAGACTTACTCGTGCTAGTAATTTAGAAGTAGATCCTAGTGGTAGAACTTTATCTGGTGGATTAGATCCTGCTGCTCTTCATTTTCCTAAAAAGTTTTTTGGTGCTGCTCGTAATATAGAAAATGGTGGTAGTTTAACAATACTTGCAACATCACTTGTAGAAACTGGCAGTAGAATGGATGATATTATATTTGAAGAATTTAAAGGTACTGGAAATATGGAAGTACATTTAGATAGAAAATTAAGTGAAAAAAGAATATATCCATCAATAGATATAAATAAATCTGGAACAAGAAGAGAAGAACAATTATTAAGTAAAGAAGAATTAGAAGTTTCTACTCATATACGTAGATTATTATCTAATAATACTAATAATTTATCAAATATTGAAATAATTGAAAAAGTATTAAATATATTATCAAAAACAAAAACAAATAAAGAATTTGTGAAAGTATTTTTAGAAAATACTAAAAAATAAAGAAAGAGGTTGTTTATAAATGAATGAAATGTTAAATGTAACATTTGAAAATGGTGAAAAAGTTAAAGTACCATATAAAACAAAAATAGTAGATGCTATTAAATTAATAAGCAAAGATTTAAAAGATGTAATTGCACTTAAAGTAAATAATGAAGTAAAATCATTTAATTATGAATTAGTCACAGATTCGATATGTGATTTTATAAGTTTCGATAGTGATGATGGATATAGAGTATATGCAAGAACTTTAAAAATGGTTCTTTATATGGCACTTACAAAATTATTTTCACATGCAAATGTACAGTTTATATCTACAATAAATAAAGATCAATATTTTACGATAGATAATATTGATTTAACAGAAGAAAAGGTTATTAAAATAAAAGAAAAAATGATTGAAATAATTGAAAAAGATTACCCAATTGTTAAAAAAGTTGTTCCACTAGATGAAGCAGAAGTATTATATAAAGCTTCTGGCGATGATTCAAAATTAGATAATATTGATAATAAAATTAAGTCATATTCAACTATGTATTTTTGTGATGGATTGTATAATTATTTTTATGGTATGCTTGCTTCATCAACTGGATATATAAAAAGTTTTGATTTAATACCATTTAAAGAAGGAGCGCTACTTATAATACCTTTTGATTTATCTAAAGGATATAATTTTAAAAAAGAAATAAAAGATATAAGACTATATGAAACATTTATTTCTTTTAATAAATTTGATGAAATGTTAGGCGTACCTAATATTGGTAATTTAAATACATCAGTTTTAAATGGTAAAATACAAGGTATAATACAAAGTAGTGAAGCAATACATCAAAGAAAAATAGTTGAAATTGTTTTAGATATTGAAAAAAGAAAAACAACTAAAATGGTACTTATAGCAGGACCATCTTCTTCTGGTAAAACAACTTTTGCACAAAAATTAGGAGTACAGCTTACTTTAACTGGTTATAATCCAATAACAATATCAATGGATAATTATTTTAAAGAAAGAAAAGATACACCACTTGGTGCAGATGGAAAATATAACTTTGAATGTGTTGAAGCATTAGATATTGAACTTTTTAATAGACATATGAATGATTTAATAAATGGAAAAGAAGTAGAACTTCCTGAATTTGATTTTTTTGTTGGTACAAAAGAATATAAAGGAAAAATGCTTAAACTAAAAGAAAATGATATATTAATTATAGAAGGAATACATGCTTTAAATCCAATACTTACTAAATTTACTCCAAATGAACATAAATATAAAATATATATAGCTCCAATTGCTACTTTAAATATTGATAACTATACAAAAATATCTTCAACTGACACAAGATTATTAAGGCGTATGGTAAGAGATTATGTAACTCGTGGACATAGTGTTGAAAAAACTTTTGAATTATGGCAAAATGTAATACAAGGTGAAAAAGAATATATATTTCCATTTGTAGATGAAGCAGATACAATATTTAATTCAAGTTTAATATATGAACCAGGTGTAATAAAAACATTTGCACAACCACTTTTATTACAACTTCCTAAAACAAGTAAATATTACTCTGAAACAAGAAGATTATATGAATATCTAAACAACTTTTTACCAATAGAAACTGCAAATATTCCAATAGATTCAATTATACGTGAATTTATAGGTAATGGATGTTTTTATAGATAAATAGAGAAAGAGAAGGTCATAAATTATGTTTCTATTTAAAAAATTAGTATATCTAATATTTTGTAGACTGTTGTTTAATGTAAAAATTATAAATAAAAACCTAGAAAAAAATGTAGATAAATGTGTTGTATTTAGTAATCATATATGTTTTGCTGATCCAATAATTTTATTTGCAGATATTAAAAAAATAGCTATAATGGGTAAAGCAGAATTGTTTAAAAATAAAATTTTAGGTAAATGTTTTTCGTTTTTTGGTATATTTCCAATAAATAGAGGGGCAAAAGATGCTAAAAGTATAATACACGCAGTTAATGTTTTAAAAGGTGAGAAATTTAATAAATTATTAATATTTCCAGAAGGTACAAGAATAAAAAATGAAGTAAGAGTTCCTGTTAAAATAGGAGCAGTTTACGTTGCTATTAAAGCAAACGTTCCAATTCTTCCAGTTAGAATTATTAAAAAACATCCTAATAGAAAAATATTTACAAGTATGACGATTATTTATGATACACCAATATATCTTGATAATACTAGAATAAAAGATAAAGAATATTTGCAAGAGATGTCAAATAAAGTAATGGATGTAATATATAATTTAGAAGAAAAATAAAAAACAAAAAGTTACTAATTATAGGCATAATTAGTAACTTTTTGCCGTTTTACTTGAAAAATAGAGCAATATGAAGTATAATATTAACATAATATATATATAATAAATTTAAAAATTTAAAATAGGAGGAATAATTATGTCTAATGATATGGTAGTTGTAAAGTGCAAAAATAAAAAAGTTAAAGAGATAGAAAGAGAGTCAAAAGTTTTTGAATATTTAAATTCATTAAACTGTAAACCAGATAATATTCTTGCTGTAAAAATTGATAATGAACTTCATTCGTTATATCATAGAATAACAGAAGATTGCAATATTGAATTTTTAACATATTATTCTGATGAAGGTAAGCGGATTTATTCTAGAAGTTTAAAGTATATTTTTGCTATGGCTGTTAAAAATCTTTATCCTGAGGCAAAAATTAAAATTATTAATAAAATGGGAAGACATTATTTTATTAGAGTTGAATCAATATTACTTTCTGAAAACTTTGTAAAGGAAGTAAAAGCTGAAATCAACAGAATTATTGCTGAAGATTATCCAATTTTAAAGCAAAAGGTAAGTTATAGGCGTATTAAAAACATTTTTAGAGCAATGAATTCTTTGGAACAACTTGAAAACTTTAATATTAAACTTCGTGAAAATTATAGTATTTATGAATGTAATGGTTATTATAATTATCTATATGGCTCAATGGTTCCTAGAACAAGCTCTATAAAAGGATATAATATAATTTCATATAAAGATGGACTTGTTCTTATGCTTCCTGATGAAGATAATATCGAGGTTGTAAGTAGTGTAGTAAAATCAAATAAAGTATTTGATGAATTTGAAAAATACTCTAAATTAGCAGAAAGAATGGGCATTTTTAATGTTGCGGATTTAAATGCTAAAGTTTTAGATTCACAAATAGGTGATATTATACGGATAGTAGAAACTGAACAAGAAAAACGAATAGTAGAACTTGTACAAGAAATTGAACTTAAAAAATCTAATGTACAAGTAATACTTATAGCAGGACCATCTTCTTCTGGTAAAACAACGTTTTCACAAAAACTTGCAATTCATCTTACAATAGTTGGCAAATCACCTCATGTTATAACAATGGACAATTATTTTAAAGATGCTAAAGATTCACCAGTAGATAAAAATGGTAAAAAAGATTATGAAAGTATAAATCATTTAGATTCTGATCTTTTTTCAAAACAAATGAATGATTTAATTAATGGAAAAAAAGTAATATTACCATTTTATAATTTTGTAAAAGAGGGTGGAAAAAAAGAATTTAAAGAAGAAAATTCTTTGCAAATTGGAGAAAATGATGTACTAATTGTAGAAGGAATACATGCGTTAAATCCTATTGTATCAGAATTTATTTCAAAAGACAAAATCTACAAAATATATATCGCACCACTTGTTACTATTGGTTATGATTCATATACAAAAATTTCATCAAATGATATACGGCTATTAAGACGTATTGTAAGAGATGAACAAACAAGAGGAAGTTCAATTTTAGCAACATTTGCAAGTTGGGAAAAAGTGAGATTAGGAGAAGAAAAAAATATATTTCCTTATGTAGATGATGCAGATTTCATCTATAATACAAATCTTATATATGAAATTGGAGTTCTTAAACCTTTTGCAGAAAACTTATTACTAAAAGTAAATGAAACAAGTGAGTGGTATAGTGAAGCTAGAAGTCTATATTCAATGTTACAAAATTTTAGAAGTATACAAACTTCTGATATACCATCAACATCAATAATAAAGGAGTTTATAGGTACTGGTTGCTTTAACAGATAAAATAAAAAACGTCGCGTAATTGCGGCGTTTTTTTATATAAATAAAGTATTTATTAAAAAAAATGATGTTTTATTAAAAAAATATTGACAAATAGCAAAAAATAGTGTAAAATGAATACATAACATAGGTGTAACCTAAGTCGTTTAGGTTACATATTTTTGTCGTTAAGGAGAATATTTATGAAAAATTTAAGAAATGTAGCTATAATAGCCCATGTTGATCATGGTAAAACAACACTTGTTGATGCACTTTTAAAACAAAGTGGAACATTTAGACAAAATGAACAAGTTGCAGAACGTGCAATGGATTCAAATGATATTGAAAGAGAAAGAGGTATAACAATATTATCAAAAAATACTGCTATACATTATAATGATATAAAAATTAATATAGTAGATACACCTGGACATGCTGATTTTGGTGGCGAAGTTGAACGTGTACTTAAAACAGTAGATGGTGTAATACTTGTTGTAGATAGTTTTGATGGTCCAATGCCACAAACTAGATTTGTTTTAAGTAAAGCATTGTCTTTAAATTTAGTACCGATTGTAGTTATAAACAAAATAGACAGACCTGGTGCTAGACCATTAGAAGTTATTGATGAAGTATTAGAATTATTTATGGATTTAAATGCTACTGATGAACAATTAGATTTTAAAGTTGTATTTGCATCAGGAAGAGATGGATTTGCAAAGCTTACTTTAGAAGATGAATCTATTGATATGAAGCCATTATTTGAAACAATAATTAATACTATTCCTGAACCTAAGGGAGACGTAAATGAACCTTTACAAATGTTAGTAACTAATATAGATTATGATACATTTACAGGAAGAATAGGAATAGGAAGAATTGAAAGGGGAACAGTTAAAAATGGTCAAACTGTTGCACTTTGTAAAAAAGATGGAAGTATACAAAATTTAAAAATCGGAAAATTATATACTTATTTAGGCTTAAATAGAATAGAAGTAGATGAAGCATTTTGTGGAGATATTGTTGCAATTACTGGTTTAGAAGGTATTAACATTGGAGAAACAATAGCAGATCCTGAAAATCCTGAAAAAGTAGATTTTATTGATATTGATGAACCTACTGTATCTATGACATTTAGTGTTAATAATGGACCATTTGTTGGAAAAGAAGGTAAGTTTATTACTTCAAGACATTTAAGAGATAGATTATTTAAAGAATTAGAAACAAATGTATCTCTTAGAGTTGAAGAAACAGAAAGTGCTGATGCGTTTAAAGTTTCTGGTAGAGGAGAATTACATTTATCAATATTAATTGAAAATATGAGAAGAGAAGGATATGAATTGTTAGTTTCAAGACCTACCGTTATATATAAAGAAATTAATGGAATTAAATGTGAACCTATGGAGTTACTTACTATTGATGTTCCAGAAGAATATGTAGGTTGTGTAATGGAAAAAATGGGAATGAGAAAAGCAGAAATGACTAATATGTCACCATCTGCATCACAAGCTGGCTTTTCAAGACTTGAATTTAAAGTACCATCTAGAGGTTTAATAGGCTATAGAAGTGAATTTATGACTGATACCAAAGGTAATGGTATAATGAATCATATGTTTGCAGGTTATGAAAAAGATAAAGGAGAAGTAACAACTAGAGTACATGGTACTGTAATAGCATTTGAAGCTGGTAAATCAACAACTTATGGATTATACAATGCACAAGAAAGAGCTACTTTATTTATAGGAGCAGTTACAGAGGTATATGTTGGAATGATAGTTGGAGAAAATTCAAGAAGTGAAGATTTAACAATTAATGTATGTAAAGAAAAACATTTAACAAATACTAGAGCTTCAGGTAGTGATGATGCACTTAAATTAGTTCCTCATAAAATACTTTCATTAGAACAATCTATAGAATTTATTGCTGACGATGAATTAGTTGAAGTAACACCGTTATCTATAAGACTTAGAAAAAAAATATTAGATCCAAGTGAAAGAAATAGATCAAGTAGAAAATAGAATAATTTAAACAGACATAATAGTGAATTGATTGCTATTATGTCTGTTTAAATTGAAATGGGTTGAATTAATACATAATACATGCATATATTATGTAATAGGTATGCTAAAGCACAAGTAAGATATTTTTTATTATTTTATCAAAAAAATAATATGACGAAAAAATTATGAATAAAAATTATTTTGGTTTACTAGCAAAATAATTACAAAAATCTAAAAATGGTAATTTAAATTTGATTATTGAAAAATTTGCTAAAATTAGGGAGTTGATTTTAAACATTACAACTGATCAAGCAGTTATAAAAAAAATTTCATTGGAAGATGAAGAAGAATTTATTTTTCAAAAGGTAATTGATAATCTAAAAAATAGTTTTAAACTAATTAGATAAAACTATTATGTAGTTAAAATAGTATAAACATTAAAAATATGTTTATACTATTTTTTAGTGCTAAATATTTAATTATATTCTTAAATTAAAGTTAAAAAATTGACAAGATGTTTAGATTTTGATATAATAATTAGGCTATAAAAAATAAGTTTAAATAAAAATATTATTTAAGAAAGGAGTGCTACAAATGGAGCATTGTTGTAGTAGTATTTATTCAGAAGTATTTGCACATAGAGGATTCCATATAAAATATCCAGAAAATACTTTGGAATCTTTTTCACAAGCAGTTTTACAAAATTTTTCAATTGAACTGGATATAAGATTTTTAAGATGTGGCACAATTGTATGTTTTCATGACAGGTATATGAAAAGGTTATTATCAGTACCTGGAAGATTAAATAGAAGAACATATAAAGAGATAAAAAATTATAAGGTATTGGAAACAAATTTCAAAGTTCCTATGTTAGAAAATGTCTTGAAAATGGTAAATGGAAAAGTTGCAATATTAATCGAAATTAAAGGTTTGATGACTAAATATTATCAAATCGAATTACAAAAATTGCTTAAAAATTATAATGGCAAAGTTTTTTTTCATACTAAAAATATAATAACATATTACAGAGCAAAAAAAATATGGGGTAGCAATGTATTTTTTATATTAAATCCTTTTAGAAAACGTTTTGAATTTGTTAAAGGAAAAGATTATAGAAGGTTATTTGCAATTCCTGCAATTGATAATATTATTGTTGAAGGAGAAGATACTGCAAAAACAGTTATAAAAAAAATATGGAGCAGTTTTAATTCGTATACTACAAGAGTAAAAGATAATCATTGGCTTTTAGAGTATAATGGTAAAAAAAATCAAATACAGCATAGAGGTATTGCTTGTAGCGATTTAAAAGAACATTCTAAAGAGGCTTTTTTAAAATGTATTGAACTGGATAAAATAATTGAATTTGATATTGTAAGACATCAAGATAGTATTATATGTTATCATGATGATAGTATTACAACGAAAATGGGTCAAAAACATTCCATTGTTACAAAAGTTGATTTAAGTAAGTCACTTTCTCTTAAAGATATTTTATCTATTGTTAATGGCCAAGTGCCAATAATAATAGATATTAAAGATTTTAGCATTTTTGATAGGAGTTTTGAAGATGAAATAATGAATTTACTAAAAGATTATAAAGGAAAATATGCAGTACAATCATTTAATCCACTTACTAATATTTATTTTAAAAATAAATATGAATATGTAGTAAGAGGACAGATAGGTCATAGTTTAAATGGTCTTAAAAAACTTCGGAAAATAGCACTTACTGTTGTAAATTTTTGTTTGTTTTATTATGGAAAACCAGATTATATAGTATATGATTTGGATCCATATGTATATTCTCTTATTAAATTTAACAATATACTAGGACTTCCAGTTATAGGTTATACAGTTACAAAAAGTGAAGATATTGAAAAATATTCTCGTTTTTTTGATAACTTTATTGTTGAAGGAAATATTGAAGATGAGCAAGAATAAAAAACATCTTATAGATTTTAACCACATATTTATGTGTAAAAAATTTATAAGATGTTTTTTTATTTATATATTTGTTTTATAAATTTTATAGAAAAACTTGCTATATTATATAAAATAATGTATAATTAATATAGTATAGAAGAAGATGATTTTTTATACTTGTCAACAATAACTACGCAATGGCGTAGATAACATATATATACATAATAATAATAAAATACGTTTTAATTATATATAAAAAATGTTGAACATTGATAAATTTATATTAAAGGAGGAAATGGAAAAATGGAGTATATTATTACAGCAATAATTACAGCAATTTTAGCAGGAATAGCTTTTTTCTATATAGGTGTTATATACAGAAAAAAAACAGCAGAAGCTAAAATAGAAAGTGCAGAAAGTCAAGCAACAAAGATAGTAGAAGATTCTAAAAAAGATGCAGAAAGAGTAAAAAGAGATGCAATTTTACAAGCAAAAGACGAAATGCTTAAACAAAAAGATGAAATTGAAAAAGAGGCAAAAGAGAGAAAAAGAGAGTTACAAGATATTGAAAATAGAGTTAATCAAAGACAGGATTTAGTAGATAAACGTGCTATTTTAATTGAAGAAAAAGAAAACGGAATTGTAAAAAGAAATGCAGAATTACAAAAAAAAGAAGATGAATTAGATAAAACAAAGCAAAGGGAAATTGAGGCTTTAAGTACTATATCTAAAATGTCACAAGAAGATGCTAAAAAAGCATTAATGAAAGAATTAGAAGATGATATGACACATGAAATGGCAGAGTATGTAAAAGAAGAAACAGATAAAGTAAAATACGATATAGATAAAAAAGCTAAAGAACTTTTAGTGGGTTCGATACAAAGATGTGCAGCAGATCATACAGCAGAAGCTACTGTAACTACCGTTAGTCTTCCAAATGACGATTTAAAAGGAAGAATAATAGGTAGAGAAGGTAGAAATATTCGTACAATAGAAACATTAACAGGAATAGACTTAATAATTGATGATACACCAGATGTTATAGTACTTTCTAGTTTTGATCCTATAAGACGTGAAGTTGCAAGAATTGCAATAGAAAGACTTATAGCAGATGGTAGAGTACATCCTGGTAAAATTGAAGATATGATAGAAAAAGCTAAAATTGAAGTTGAAAATACAATAAAAGAAGAAGGTGAACGTGCACTTTTTGAAACAGGTGTTATAAATGTACATCCTGAACTTATAAAATTATTAGGTAAATTAAGATTTAGAACAAGTTTTGGTCAAAATGTTTTGAATCATTCAATTGAAGTATCTCATATTGCGGGACTTTTAGCTAGTGAACTTGGTATAGATCCTACAATTGCTAAAAGGGCAGGACTTCTTCATGATATAGGTAAATCTATGGATCATGATGTAGAAGGAACACATGTAAGTTTAGGAATTGAAATTTTACAAAAGTTTAAAGAAAAGCCAGAAATAATTCAAGGAATGGAAGCACATCATGGAGATGTAGAACCTAAAACAATAGAAGCTATCCTTGTACAAGCAGCTGATGCAGTATCTGCATCTAGACCTGGAGCTAGAAGAGAAACAGTAGATACATACATAAAAAGATTACAAAAATTAGAAGAAATATGTAATTCATATGCAGGTGTAGAAAAGTCATATGCTATACAAGCAGGAAGAGAAATTAGACTTATAGTTAAACCAGAAGTAGTTAATGATGATAATATGGTTATAATGGCTAGAAAAGTTGCAAAGCAAATTGAAGATGAAATGACATATCCAGGACAAATAAAAGTAAGTTTAATACGTGAAATGAGAGTAACAGAACTTGCTAAATAATTAGAATAGAGGAATAAAATTGAAGTTTTTAGTAATTGGAGATATAGTTGGATTAAGTGGAATGAATAAACTAAAAAAAGAATATGAAAATTTGGTTAAAGAAAATAACATAGATTTTGTAATTGTAAATGGTGAAAATTCTGCTGCAGGTAAGGGACTTAGAATAAAAGAATATAATGAAATAATGAGTTTAGGTACAGATGTAATAACAATGGGAAATCATATTTATTACAGAAAAGAAATGGCAGAGCAGTATATTAAATTGCCTAGACTTCTTATTCCTGCTAATGTAACTAATTTAACAGCAAATGGTAGCGTTGTAGTTGAAAAATGTAATATGAAAATTGGAGTTATTAATTTACTTGGAAAAGTAGGACTTGGAGAAATTGCTCAAGAAAATGTATTATCGCCTTTTGAAGTTGCTAAACTTGAGATAACAAAACTAAATAAGCAAAATGTTGATTATATTTTTTTAGATTTTCATGCAGAAGCTACTGCTGAAAAAATTGCTATGGGATATTATTTGGAAAATGATGTAACATGTGTTTATGGAACACATACACATGTACAAACAGCAGATGAAGAAATATTAGGTAGTAAAATGGCATATATTACAGATATAGGAATGACACGGTCCTAAACAAAGTGTTATAGGACTTAAAAAAGAAGTTGCATTAAAGCGTTTTTCTACTGGTGAATATGCTAAATATGAATGTAGTAGTAATGAAGCATTTTTAAATGGTATTATAGTAGAAACTGACGATAATACAAAAACTGCAATTAGTATAACTAGATTAAATGTAAGATAGCTTAGGGCTAGATTTGTAAAATTATATAGTGCAAAAGATGAGATATGTAGCTAACACCTACTAAACATACAATTTGTAGTACTACATATCTGGTGGCACTTAAAATATACAGGCATAATAAACACACTACTTATAAAATACGCTTTTAGAATTGAATTAATTATCAAATTTAAAGGCGTATTTTATAAGCGCCTTAGTTATTAAGTTTATTGAAAATTATAAAAGATTGATTAAATTTTGAAAAAAGTCAAAATGACTTCTCCTAGTGGGCTAGATTTGTGGCATGTTGCATCATTACTATATAAGTAAAAACAACTTCATACGTACTGCTTTTAAGGGCAAATTTAGTATGCGTTCTCCCGTACCCCGAGACAATATATATTATATACTTTGTAATAATCAAAGTCAATAAAATGATCAAATAATTCGGTCGCAAGTTTCGCTACAAATCGTCAGTTTTACTATTACAAATATAATTTTATAAATCTAGCCCTAACATATCGTTTGGAAGTTTTGAACATATTTGAATATGCATATTTGTAATTGGATGTATAAAAGAAACTTTGCTACAATGAAGTGCTTGCCTTTCAATTAAATTATCTATATTATCTACGTTATATTCAAAAGCATATAATGTATCTCCGAAGAAGTATATGTCCTAAATTTGCCATATGAACTCTAATTTGATGTGTACGTCCAGTATGCAAAATTATACTAAGAATTGTGTAGTTTTTTTCTATATTTCTTTTTAAAACAAAATATTCAGTTTTAGCATAACTACCCATTAGAGCTACTTGCCTTAAAATAATACTACCATCATGTCTTGCAATATTATTTTCAATTATATCATGATTTTTTTCTACAATACCATTTACAATAGCAGTATATTCTTTAATAAAATGTATATGTTCTTTTCTTATCTCAAATAAATTTTGTATATATTCATTTTTAGCAATTATACATATTCCAGAAGTATCTTTATCTAACCTTGTTAAAATATGTACTTTATCAATGTTGTATCCTTTTTTTGTATAATAATTCATAACAATATTTGCCAGTGTTTTATCATAGTTATTTAAACAGCTATGTATTTCTAAATTACAAGGTTTATCTACAATTAATAAATATTCATCTTCATATAATATATTCAGTTTAGCATCATAACAATTAATCCTATTTCTCTTAAATTCTATACAATCAAAATCCACAATAATTAAATCATTTTCTTTCAATATTTTATTTACAAAGACAGGAATATCATTTACAAATATTGCATTACTATCTTTTAATTTAATAAGTAAACTATTAGAAATATATAATCTATTTTTTAATATAGTTTTAAGTTTTACTCCATTATCATCTGTAAGAGCAGTGTAATATAATTTCAAAAAATCATCTCCAATGATATATATTATATCAGAATATGTAAGTTAATACAAATATTTAATCAGTATCACTTGAAAAAC
>JAVVTJ010000011.1:0-27377 GCA_036653755.1 Clostridia bacterium | reverse complement strand
CATTTTCAATGCTTTTATCAATTATTGAGTTACAAAACTGTCAAACTCCCGAGATTCAACTTTAAATGTTGGTACAAATATATTTATGACAAAAAAACTTACTAAACATAAATCTATATAATAATTTTTCTTTACATTCGTATATTTTGTGATATAATATATTAGGTGATTGCTATATTATGATATACATAGTAGATAAAGATAACATAAATAAAAGATTAGATATATATTTAAATTTATTATTAACTAAATATACAAGAAGTTATATTAAAAAGCTAATTGAAGATGGAACTATACTTGTAAATGATAATATAGTTAAAAGTGGATATTCTTTAAAATTAAATGATAAAATTTTAGTTAAAGAAATTGAAGTTAAAAATTGTGAAGTTATACCTAAAAAAATAGATATTAATATTATATATGAAGATGATGATATTATTGTTATAAATAAAAAAAAGGGTATGGTTGTTCATCCACGGAAATGGAAATTATACTGATACTTTGGTAAATAGTTTGTTATATTCACACAAAGATAAACTATCTAGTATAAATAGTATTGTAAGGCCTGGAATAGTACATAGAATCGATAAAGATACAACAGGTATATTAGTAGTAGCGAAAAATGATAATGCTCATAAAAGCTTATCTAACCAGTTTAAAGTGCATAGTATAAAAAGAGAATATATTGCTATTGTAAAAGGTATAGTAAAAGAAGATAATTTAGTTATAAATAAACCAATTGGAAGAAGTATTAAAGATAGAAAAAAAATGTGTGTTACAGATAAAAATAGTAGGAATGCTATAACTCATATTGAAGTATTAACTAGATACTATAACTTAAAAATGACATTAATTAAAGCTACTTTGGAAACTGGTAGAACTCATCAAATAAGGGTACATATGAAAAGTTTAGGATATCCACTTCTTGGAGATTTAACTTATGGCACTGAAAGTAAACAATTTAAATTATCAGGACATTTACTTCATGCTAAAGTTTTAGGATTTATTCATCCTACTACAAATAAATATATAGAATTTAAATCTGAGCTTCCAGATGAATTTAAAAATATATTAAATATTTTAGATAAAAAAGAAAATAGCTAGTAAGTATTTTAACTTACTAGCAATCTATATTAACATAAGCTTATGATAATATATAATATGTTATTTAATATAACAATGTGAGGAGAAAATAAAAATGATTAGACTAAATAAATATATATCACAAAGTGGTATATGTTCAAGAAGAAAAGCAGATACTTTAATTGAGGACAAGTTAGTTAAAATAAATGGTGAAGTTGTATTTGAACTTGGAACTATGGTTGATGAAACTAAAGATAAAGTTAGTGTAGAAGGTAAAAATATTTCTTTAATTAAAAAGAAAATATATATAATATTAAATAAACCACAAGGATATGTAACTACAAGTATAGAACAATTTGAAAGACCTTGTGTACTTGATTTAATTCATGAAGATGATAGAGTATATCCAATAGGTAGATTAGATATGGAAACAGAAGGATTACTTCTTTTAACTAATGATGGTGAGTTTGCAAATAAATTAATGCATCCTAGTAAAAAAATTAATAAAGTATATATTGCTAAAGTTACAGGAGATATTACAGATGATGCAATTAGAAAATTAAGAAAAGGTGTAGAAATTGATGAGTATACAACAGCTCCTGCTTTGGTAGAAAAGCTTGAAAAAGATGAATTACAAATAACAATACATGAAGGTAAAAATAGGCAAGTTAGAAAAATGTGTGAAGCAGTTGGACTTAATGTAACATATTTAAAAAGAATAAAAATAGGAAATTTAGAACTAGGAGATCTTCCAACAGGAAAGTATAAACATATACGTTCTTATGAGATACAAAAAATATTTGGAGTTAATTAAAAATAAAAAAAGAAGTCAATATTTAAAAATGACTTCTTTTTTATAATTTCTTTTTCATATTAGTGTTTTCTCTTTCTAGCTGCTTCTGATTTCAACTTTCTTTTTACACTTGGTTTTTCATAGTGTTCTCTTTTTCTCATTTCTGCAATAACACCATATTTGGCACATTGCTTTTTAAATCTAGCAAGCGCATTTTCTAAACTTTCATTATCTTTTATTTTAATTCCGGGCATTTATAATTCCCTCCTCTCAGTGGGAAATACCTAATATATTTACAATTTAATGTATAAGTATCTCTTTTTTACTTTATTATTATACATTAATAAATAGTTATTGTCAAGTAGATTGAAGTAAAAAACTGTAAATACTACAAAAATCTTGTTTTTAATATAGAATATATAAAAAAAGAATAATACAAAATATGACAAAAGAATCTTGACTTTTTATTAAAACTTATGTAAAATTGCTTGACAAGTAAAGCAATATGTGATAAAATGATACAAATGTTATCCCAGAAGGGGTAATTACTATGTAAACTAAGACGAAAAGGATGGTTGAAATAGTGGCGGATAAAATTAAAGTTAGTTAAATTTAGACAAATAAAAGCAAATTAGTTATTATGTAAACTAATTTGGCTTTTTGATGTCTTTTTTATATATTTTTGGGGGTAAAGTATGGTTCATGAAGTAGTAAACGGAAAAGCTAAAAGAATGAGTTTTTCAAAAATTAAAGAAGTAATAGAAATGCCAGATTTAATTGACATCCAAAAACGTTCATACGAATGGTTTTTAAAATCAGGATTAATGGATGTTTTAAAAGATGCATCACCTATTAAAGATTTTTCTGAAAATCTTTTTCTTGAATTTGTAGATTATAGATTAGAAGAGGAAACTAAATATTCTATTGAAGAAGCAAAATCAAGAAGTACAACTTATGCATCTAGATTACAAGTAAAAGTTAGACTTATTAATAGAGAAACTGGTGAAATCAAAGAACAAGAAATTTTCTTTGGTGATTTACCTATAATGACTGAAAATGGAACTTTTTTAATTAATGGTGCTGAAAGAGTTATTGTATCTCAGCTTGTTAGATCTCCTGGTGTATATTATGATAGACAAAGAGATAAAACAGGTAAATTTTTATATACATCAACTGTTATACCTAATAGAGGAACTTGGCTTGAATATGAGTCAGATTCTTCTGATATGTTATGGGCAAGAGTAGATAGAACTAGAAAAGTTCCTATGACTACTTTAATTAGAGCTTTAGGTGTTGAAACTGATGGCCAAATAATTGATTTATTTGAAGATGATAATATAACAAATACAATATATAAAGACTTATCTAAATCACAAGATGAAGCATTACTTGAAATATATAAAAAAATAAGACCTGGTGAACCATTACATGTTGATGCTGCAAAATCGTTATTATTTGGTTTATTATTTGAAGATAGAAGATATGATTTAGCAAGAGTTGGTAGATATAAATATAACTTAAAATTAAGTATTGCAAATAGAATTGTTGGAGAAATAACACAAGATAAAATTGTTAACCCAGAAACTGGTGAAATAATTGTAGATGCTATGGAAGTTATTACAAAAGAGCAATCAATAGATATAAAAAATGCTGGTATTAATGTAGTATATTTAGATAAAGATGGAAAAAGAGTTAAAGTTATTGGTAACAATACTGTAAATATTTCTAAATATTTAGGATATGAAATTGACAAAGATATTATAAAAGAAGATATACATTTTCCTATTTTAAAAGAATTAATGGAAGAAAATCCTGATGCTAGTGAAGAAGAAATGAAGAAAATAATAGAGAAAAATAGAGAGTATTTAGTAGTTAAACATGTAACTATGGATGATATTATAGCTTCTATTAATTATTTTACTAATTTTAGATTTGGTTTAGGTGCAATTGATGATATCGACCATTTAGGAAATAGACGTGTAAGATGTGTTGGAGAGTTATTACAAAATCAATTTAGAATTGGTATTGCAAGACTTGAAAGAGTTGTTAAAGAAAGAATGGTAACACAAGATTTAGATTCTGCAACTCCACAATCAATGATAAATATTAAACCAATTGTAAGTTCTTTAAGAGAATTTTTTGGTAGTAGTCAGTTATCACAATTTATGGATCAGATTAATCCATTAGCAGAGCTTACTCATAAAAGGAGAATATCTGCTCTTGGGCCTGGTGGTTTGTCAAGAGATAGAGCAGGATTTGAAGTACGTGACGTACATCATACTCATTATGGTAGACTATGTCCTATTGAAACTCCAGAAGGACCTAATATAGGACTTATAAGTTCACTTCCTACTTTTGCTAAAATAAATAGATATGGTTTTATTGAAAGCCCATATAGAAAAATAGATAAATCTACTGGTGTTATAACTGATGAAATAGAATATATGACAGCAGATACAGAAGATAATTATGTAGTAGCACAAGCTAATGAGCCACTAGATAGTGAAAATAAATTTGTTCATAAAAGAGTAAAAGCTAGATTTTGTGATGAAATATTAGAAATAGAAAAAGAAAAAGTAGATTATATGGATGTATCTCCAAAACAACTTGTGTCTGTTGCGACTGCTATGATACCTTTCTTAGAAAATGATGATGCAAAACGTGCTCTTATGGGTGCAAACATGCAGCGTCAAGCAGTTCCTCTTTTAAAAGCAGATAGTCCAATTGTTGGTACTGGTATTGAATATAAAGCTGCTGTTGATTCTGGTATAGTTGTTATTGCTAAAGAAGATGGAATAGTAAGTTATGTAGATAGTAGTAAGATTGTTTTAGAAACTAAAAAAGGTAAAGTTGAATATAAATTAATTAAATACCAAAGATCTAATCCTGGTACTTGTATAAATCAAAAACCAATTGTTGTTAAAGGAGAAAAAGTTAAAAAAGGTGATGTTATTGCTGATGGTCCTTCAACACAAAATGGTGAACTTGCAATAGGTAAAAATATTTTAGTTGGATTTATGACTTGGGAAGGTTATAATTATGAGGATGCTATACTTATATCTGAAGATTTAGTTAAAGATGATGTTTTAACATCAATACATATCGAAGATTATGATTGTGAAGCAAGAGATACAAAACTTCGGGCCTGAAGAAATTACAAGAGAAGTTCCAAATATTGGTGATGATGCATTAAAAGATTTAGATGAAAATGGTATCATTCGTATAGGTGCAGAAGTAAGACCTGGTGATATTTTAGTTGGTAAAGTAACTCCAAAGGGAGAAACTGAGCTTACTGCTGAAGAAAAATTATTAAGAGCTATATTTGGAGATAAAGCAAGAGAAGTTAGAGATACTTCACTTAGAGTTCCACATGGAGAATCTGGTACAATTGTAGATGTTAAGATATTTACAAGAGAAACTTCAGATGAACTTGCAGCAGGAGTACATAAAGTTGTAAGAATTTATATAGCACAAAAAAGAAAAATATCTGTTGGAGATAAAATATCTGGACGTCATGGTAATAAAGGTGTTATATCACGTATACTTCCAAGAGAAGATATGCCATATATGCCAGATGGAACTCCGCTACAAATATTACTTAATCCATTAGGAATTCCACCTCGTATGAATGTTGGTCAAGTTTTAGAAGTACATTTAGGTTATATAGCAAAATTATATGGTTGGAAAGTTGCTACACCAGTATTTGATGGAGCTAAAGAAAATGAAATAGCTGACTTATTTGAATCAAAAGGTTTAAGTAGAACAGGCAAATTCCAATTATATGATGGAAGAAGTGGAGAACCTTTTGATAGGGAAGTTACAGTAGGATATATGTATATGCTTAAGTTATATCATTTAGTTGATGATAAAATACATGCTCGTTCAATAGGACCTTATTCATTAGTAACTCAGCAACCATTAGGTGGTAAAGCACAATTTGGTGGACAAAGATTTGGTGAAATGGAAGTTTGGGCTTTAGAAGCATATGGAGCTGCATATACATTACAAGAAATATTAACAGTTAAATCTGATGATATTGTTGGAAGACTTAAAACATATGAAGCAATTGTTAAAGGTGAAGAAATACCAAAGCCAGGTATTCCAGAATCATTTAGAGTACTTACAAAAGAACTACAAAGTTTAGGTTTAGATTTAAGAATGTATAAACAAGATGAACAAGTAGAACTTAAAGATTCAGTTGAAACAGAAGTAGATGATAGAGAAATCATTCTAGAAACTAATGAAGATATTGAAAAACTAAACCAAGTAGTACAATCAGATTTTGAAGGTATGTCACTTGAAGATGAAGATGGTTTAGCAGAAGTAAGTGATGAAGAAGAAAAATTTGAAGATGAAGACTACGATGCTGAAGCTATTGTTAATGAAGTTAATGATAGTGAAATAGAATAGGAGTGATTTTTAAGTATGCAAGATATGGAAAATTTTGATAGGCTAAGAATAGGTCTAGCTTCTCCTGAAAAAATGAGAGAATGGTCAAAAGGTGAAGTTAAAAAACCTGAAACAATAAATTATAGAACATTAAAACCTGAAAGAGATGGACTTTTTTGTGAAAAAATATTTGGACCTACAAAAGATTGGGAATGTTATTGTGGCAAATATAAAAAAGTAAGATATAAAGGTATTATATGTGATAGATGTGGAGTAGAAGTAACTAAGAAAAAAGTTAGAAGAGAAAGAATGGGGCATATAGAACTTGCATGCCCTATTTCACATATTTGGTATTTCAAGGGAATACCAGGTAGAATGAGTTTAATACTTGATATTTCTCCTAAAGCTTTAGAAAAAGTTATATATTTTGCTTCATATGTTGTAACTGATTCTAAAAATACAACACTTAGTAAATGTGATGTATTAAATGAAAAAGAATATAGAGAAGCAATAGAACAATTTGGAGCTGGTTCTTTTAAAGTTGGAATGGGAGCTGAGGCTATAAAGCAACTTTTAAAAGAACAAGATTTAGAAAAGTTAAAAAAGGAACTAGTAAAAGGATTAGAAAAAGCAACAGGACAAAAACAACAAAAATTATTAAAAAGATTAGAAACAGTAGAGGCTTTTTTATCTTCTGGTAATAAGCCTGAATGGATGATACTAGATGTTGTTCCTGTTATTCCACCTGAGCTTAGACCTATGGTACAATTAGATGGTGGTAGATTTGCAACTTCAGATTTAAATGATTTATATAGAAGAGTTATTAATAGAAATAACAGACTTAAAAAACTAATTGAACTTGAAGCTCCAGATATAATAGTAAGAAATGAAAAAAGAATGTTGCAAGAAGCAGTGGATGCTTTAATAGATAATGGTAGACGTGGAAAACCTATAACAGGTGCTGGAGGAAGAGCTTTAAAATCTTTATCAGATATGTTAAAAGGTAAACAAGGTAGATTTAGACAAAACTTACTTGGTAAAAGAGTTGACTATTCAGGTCGTTCAGTTATTGTTGTAGGTCCAGAACTTAAAATTTATCAATGTGGTTTACCAAGAGAAATGGCTCTTGAACTGTTTAAACCTTTTGTTATGAAAGAATTAGTTAAAAGAGGAAAAGCTTTCAATATTAAAAATGCAAAAAGAATGGTTGAGAGAACTGATGTAGCTGTATGGGATATATTAGAAGAAATAATTGTTGATAGACCTGTAATGCTAAATCGTGCTCCTACATTACATAGACTTGGAATTCAAGCATTTGAACCAGTACTTGTAGAAGGTAGAGCAATAAAATTACATCCTTTAGTATGTACAGCATTTAACGCCGATTTTGATGGAGATCAAATGGCAGTTCACGTACCACTTTCACCAGAAGCTCAAGCTGAAACAAAATGTTTAATGCTAGCTTCAAATAACTTACTTAAACTTCAAGATGGTAAACCAGTAGCAGTTCCTTCACAGGATATGATACTTGGTTCATACTATTTAACAATTGATGTCGAAGGTGAAAAAGGCGAAGGTATGGTATTTTCTGATGAAAATGAAGCTATGATGGCATATGATGAAAAATTCATAGGAATACATGCTAAGATAAAAGTTAGAATTACAAAAGATATAGCTGGTAAAAAAATAAGTAAAATAATTGAAACTACAGTAGGTAGAATGATATTTAACAGTTATATTCCACAAGATATTGGATTTGTTGATAGATCAGATATAAATAATGAATTTAAATTTGAAATAGAATTTCCTGTAAAGAAAAAAGAATTAGGAATTATAATTGATAGATGTATTTCAACTCATGGTATTCCTAAAACTGCTGAGGTTTTAGATGAAATAAAAGCTAATGGATTTAAATATTCTACAATAGCAGCTCTTACTGTTTCTGTATCAGATATGAAAATACCTGAAATAAAACCAAAACTTTTAGAAGAAACTGATAAAAAAGTTGAAGTTATTCTTAAAAACTTTAAAAGAGGTTTAATTTCTGATGATGAAAGATATAACGGAATTATAAAAATATGGGAAGAAGTTACAGAAAAAATACAAGAAGCTGTAATGAATAATCCAGATAAAATGAACTCAATATTTATGATGGCTCATTCTGGTGCTAGAGGAAACCCAACTCAAATAAGACAACTTGCTGGTATTCGTGGACTTATGGCAAGTACTTCTGGTAAAACAATAGAACTTCCAATAAAGTCTTGTTTTAAAGAAGGACTAGATATACTAGAATTTTTTATATCATCTCATGGAGCTAGAAAAGGTCTTACAGATACAGCTTTAAGAACAGCAGATGCTGGATATTTAACTAGAAGATTAGTTGATGTAAATCAAGAAATAATTGTTATGGAAGATGATTGCTTAACTGATCAAGGACTATATGTTGAAGATATACTAGAAAGTGGAGAGCCAATTGAAAAAGTTAGTGAAAGAATCGAAGGAAGATTTTTAGCAGAAGATATATTTGATAATGAAGGTAATATGTTGTATATTAAAAATACATATGTAACACCTGAAATAAGTAAAAGAATTATTAATTCTGGTAAAACAAAAGTTAAAATTCGTTCAGCCCTTACTTGTGAATCTACAAGAGGTATATGTGCTAAATGTTATGGCAAAAATCTAGCAACAGGAGATGTTATATCTACTGGTGAAGCAGTAGGTATCATAGCTGCACAATCTATTGGAGAACCTGGTACACAGCTTACTATGAGAACAATTCACTCTGGAGGTGTTGCAGGTGTTGGTGATATAACTCAAGGTTTACCTAGGGTTGAGGAACTATTTGAAGCAAGAAGACCAAAGGGTGTTGCAATAGTTAGTGAAATAACAGGAACAGTTAAGATAGGTGAAGTTGGTAATAATAAAGAAGTACTTGTTACTGATGATGAAAAATATACAGAAAAATATTTAATACCTTATGGTATGAGATTAGTTGTTCATACAGGAGATAGTATTCAAGCAGGTGATAGAATTACAGAAGGTTCACTTGATCCTCATGATATAATTCGTATAAAAGGTGATATAGCAGTTCAAAATTATTTAATAGAAGAAGTACAAAAAGTTTATAGAACACAAGGTGTTCATATCAATGATAAACATATAGAAATAGTTGCACGTCAAATGCTTAGAAAAATATTTATTGATAATAAAGGTAATACAGAGCTACAAAATGGTTCTACTGTTGATATTAATGAATTTAATACTGAAAATAGAAAAGCTAAAACTTTAGGACATTCTCCTGCAATTGGCAAAAAAACATTATTAGGTATTACAAAAATTGCTTTATCTACTGAATCATTCTTATCTGCTGCATCATTCCAAGAGACTTCAAGAGTTCTTACAGATGCTGCAATTAAAGGTAAAGTTGATAAATTACAAGGATTAAAAGAAAATGTTATAATAGGACGTTTAATACCTGCTGGTACAGGTGTAGTTAATTACGAACAAATAGATGTAGAAATAGCTGAAGAACAAACAGAAGCAGAATTAAATATTTTAGAAACAGAAGTAGAAGAAGGTTCACATATAAATAAAACAATTGAGATAGATGACAATGAACTAGTAACTACTGATGCAGAATAAATAACAAAAACTGTAACATATGTGGGGGAAAAATAATTTTCTCTCACATTTCTTTTATATATTTGAAAAAATGCAGTTAGTTGTAAAATATTAAAAAAAATGTAATATTTTTATAATATAGATATATGTAATACTAATTTAATTTCATTTAACATAACATAAAAATAGAGTTTTTTTATTGTAATATTTTGTTGACAATTTAAATTATAAATAGTATAATAGAATTACAAATATTTATTTGATATTTGTAAAATTTAATATAAAAATAGACATATAAGTGTACTTTTAGTACTTAATAGGGAATTGAGTAAAATATCTCAAGCTGTCCTAGCAACCGTGTAGCTGATGAAATGGAATATACCACTGCTTTTTTATAGCGGGAAGGTCCAAAGTAAAGTGAAGCAAGCCGGTAGACCTGCTTATAATGGAAATATCTTCTAGGCTTTTGAGAAACTATTTATGTACATAAAATATTATATACTCTTTTAAGTATATATATTTTTTAAAATATGTAATAGATAAATCTGCTTATAGAAGATATAAGTAGATTTTTTGTGTTATATTTTAAAAATTTGAAAGGAAGAGTATTATGAAAGTATTAAAAGAAAAAAGAAATAGTAATTCAACAGATATTGCACTTATGGTAAATTCAACTAGTAGAGTTGAATCATTAGAGTATGATGAAGAGCTAATTGTTACCGCACTTACAAAAGAAATTAAATGTGATTTAAATGTAGCAAAAAAAGTAGCAGGTAGTGTTACTCAAAAATTATTATCATCTAATTTAAAAATTGTTACAACTTCTTTTATTAGAAGTATGGTAAATATGGTTTTATTAGAAGAAGGATATGATAAACAATTAAAATCAAATTCAGATGTAGTAGTTTCATTTTATGATATAGAAGAAATGATAGAAAATCAAAATAAAGAAAATGGAAATACATCACATTCTCCAGAAAGTATTAATTTAAATATAGCTGAAAAAGTTATAAAAGAATATGCTTTAAATAAAGTATTTTCTTCTGATATTTCTAATGCTCATTTAAGTGGTAAAATACATATACATGATTTAGGTATGGTTGATAGGTTATATTGTAGTGGACATTCTGTT
This sequence comes from Clostridia bacterium, assembly GCA_036653755.1. GTDB lineage: Bacteria > Bacillota > Clostridia > TANB77 > CAG-465 > RGIG5057. The sequence continues at coordinate 16,356 of JAVVTJ010000011.1, read as the reverse complement.
GAATATGTTAAAAAAAATGGCTTAAAAAATATACCATCAATTACGACAGATTCAAAACCTGCAAAAACTGCATATGTTTTAGCAAGACATATTTGTTCATTTACTCAGTTTTTATCAGGACAATTTGCAGGAGCTATTGGATGGGAAGCTATTAATGTATTTTTTGCACCATTACTTGAAAATATGGAATATACAGAAATAAAACAACTGGCACAAACTTTAATATTTGATTTAGCACAACTTGCTGGTGCAAGAGGGGGACAAGTTTCATTTACAGATTTTAATGTATATGCTTCAATTCCTCATCATTATGAAGATGTATATGCAATGGGAGCTGATGCTAAATTTATGGTTAAAGATTATTTAGATAAAAAGTATTTTTTTGATACAAGAGAAGAAGCTAAAAAATTTGCTGATGAAAATAACTATATTGTTATAACATACAAAGATTATGTTAAAGAATCTAAATTATTTGCAAAAGCGATACTTGAAGTTATTGCAAAAGGAGATGCCAATGGTACACCGTTTGCTTTCCCTAAAATAAACTTTCATATAAATGAAGAAAGTTTTACAAATATTGAAACATCAGCATTAGTTAAATTTGCTTGTGAGGCAGCAAGTAAAATAGGTTGTCCTTATTTTATATTTGATAGAAATGCATGTTCTGTATCACAATGTTGTAGGTTAAAAATAGACTTTTCTGAAGATGATATGAAATTGATAAAAACACCAGAAGAATTAAGATTTGTTGGGGGTCAAAATGTATCTATTAATTTACCAAATGCAGCGTTACAATCACAGGGAAATATAGATGAATTTTATAAAGAAATATATTATAGAATGGATTTAGCTTGTAGAGCTCATGTAACAAGAAAAGAGTATATAGATAAAATAACTAATGTTCCTAATTCTCCAATTATATTTTATAAACAAGGAATGGATGGTAAACCTTATGTAAGAGAAAAAAACATTTCATGGCTTATAGGTATTGTAGGATTAAATGAATGTGTGTATAACTTATATAAAGGTCAGTTACATGATTCTAAAGAAATGTTTTTAAAAGGATTAGAAATAATTTCATTTATGTATGATAAAACAAAAGAGTTAGCTAAAAAATATAATTTATCACTTAAATTAGAAGAAACTCCAGCAGAAAGTACAGCAACAAGATTTGCAAAATTAGATATAAAACATTATGGAGAAAAAGCATATCATAAAGAAAATGAATTTGGTGTATATTACACTAATTCAATACATTATGCAACAGATAGTGATGTAGATTATATACAAAGATTAAAAGAACAATCTAAATTTCATAGTATTGTAGAAGCAGGAAGTATGATACATATTTGGGGAGGAGATCACAATCCTTCACCTGAGGCAGTATATAAATTATTAGAAGATACATGGTATAAAACAAAGTGTGTACAATGGGTACTTTCACCAGAATATACAATATGTAAAGATTGTCACACAAGAAGTAATGGACTACATGATAATTGCCCAAAATGCAATAGTGAAAATGTAAGAGGTATTACAAGAATAACTGGATATTTTGTATTTGTAGATAAGTTTATATCTGGAAAAAGAGCAGAACTTAAAGATAGAAAAAGAGAGGAGATAATTTAAATGGTAAAAGTATATTCACAAGAATTTTGTCCGGATTGTGATAGTTTAAAAAATATATTAAAAGAAAAAGGAATAGAATATGAAGAATATGATGTAAATAAAGATTTTACTGCAAGAGCTACAATGTTACTTAATGATGTAGATACAACTCCTGCTTTAATAATTGAAAATGAAATGATTTCTGGTTCTATTGAAGATATAACATCTAAATTATATAATAAAATATTATGATTAAACAAGTTATATGGGCAAGTATGGTAGATTACCCTGGTAAAATATGTTCAGTATTATTTAATGGAAACTGTAATTTTAATTGTGATTATTGTTATAACAGAAAACTACTTAAATTTAAAGATATAAATTTTAATGATATTTTAAATAAATTAATAGATAGAAAAGATATGATAGATTCAGTTATATTATCAGGTGGAGAATGTACAGTTGAATCAGAATTTAATAAAATTATAGATTTGTTATATTCTAATAACTTTAATATAGGAATACATACAAATGGTTTAAATTCAGATGTAATTATTAATAATATTGATAAAATAGATTATATTGGTTTAGATTATAAAACAAGTGATGGTAAATATAATGATTTAACAAAAACAAATGTAAATATTTCTAACATAGAAAAAGTAATTAAATTATTAGTAGATAAAAATAAAAATTATGAAATACGAACAACAGTATATCCTAAATATGTTACACTAGAAGATTGTTTAGAAATAGCAAATAAATTAAAAAAATTAAATGTTAAAAAATATTATTTACAAAAATATATACAAACAGAAGATATACCAAATATAAAGCCATATAATATCAGTTATATAGAAAATATACAAATTCAGTGTAATAAAATATTACCCACAATATTAAAATGAAATATTACAAAAATATTACAAATTATAAAAAATACCAATATTTTTGTATAAACTATTGCAAAAATGTAAAAAATAAGATACAATAATAGTGTAATAATTGGTGTAGATAATATATTAATTATAAACACTAATAAATATTTAAAAGAAAGAGGTAATAGCAATGAAAAAAGGTTTAAGTAAAAGAATGTTAGTATTAATAATAGCAATAGTTATTATTGTTATAACAACAGTTATAATAGTTATTAATATAAACAAAGGTAAAGAAAAAGTACCAAACAATGGTGGTAATAATGTAGAGACACCAAAAGTAGAGGAAAAAGATCCAGAAACAAAGCCAAGCATTGATGGAAATGAAAACATTTCTGAAAGTAATGGAATTAAAGTAAATAAAAGTGAAAAAATGAAAGAGAGTAAAAAAATTGAAACTTATACAATAAGTAATGCAAAAATTACTTATTCAAATGGAAAAACAACATTTACAGCAGATGTAACATCAACATCTACAACAAAATTAGCTGGAATTGATGTTAAAATTAAATTATTAGATAAATCAGGAAAGTATATATCAGCATTAAGCGCATATATACCACAAGTAAAACCTGGTGAAACACAAATATTATCAGCATCTTCATCATCAGATTTAACAAATGCATATAATTACGAAATAGTAAAAGAATAAATAATAATTGAAATAATAGAGCTTATACTTATTTTTAATAGGTATAAGCTTTTACTATTGATATATTAAAAAAATATGAAAATTAATTTTATATATTATCATTTTACAAAAGTATTAGCAGGAGCAGTTATTTTTGTTATACTTCCAACTTTTATTATTGGCATTGTTGTGTTGTAATTTCCTTCTTGAATAACTCCTGTTATTTCAATCCATTCACAATCTTTTAATTTTTGTGAATCTTTGCTTTCACACAAAAAACCGGCTACATTGTTTTCTTCATTTACAACTACATTTCTACCACATACAAATATATTTTCTTTAAAATCATTTATTCTGTATACAAATCCAGATATTTTTATAGTTTTACCAATTGAAGTTTGTATATTTTCATGTACTTCTTTTAAAATATTTACATAGTTTTCTTCTGTTAAAATATAATCATATTTTGAAGTATCTTTTTTAAGAGTAGTTATACTTTCTAAACTTTTTCCATTAGCTATGAATTCTATTAAAATTGCTGAAACTACTGAGATAGCAATACATACAATAAGTATTTTTTTAAAATTAAATTTAAAATTTAAAATAAACATAAATTCCTCCTTGAAAACACGATATTTTAGCTATTGCTATTTAAAAGCATGTTCTTTTATGATATAATGTATGTGATTTTTGAAAAAATAGAATTAAAATTGGAGGAAAAAATGAAATTAATAGAAAAAATATTTGGTAGTTACAGTAAAAAAGAAATAGATAGAGTAATGCCAACAGTTGATAAAATAATTAATCTTGAAGATAGTATGAGATTACTTACTGATAGTGATTTACAAGAAAAAACAAATGAATTTAAAGAAAGATTAAATAAAGGCGAAACTTTAGATGATATATTGGTTGAAGCTTTTGCAGTTGTAAGTGAAGCTAGTAGTAGAGTGCTCAATATGCGTCCTTTTAAGGTTCAATTAATTGGTGGAGTTATATTACATCAAGGAAGAATTGCTGAGATGAAAACAGGCGAAGGTAAAACATTAGTTGCTACTCTTCCTATATATTTAAATGCTTTAACAGGTAAAGGTGTACATTTAGTTACAGTAAATGATTATTTAGCTAAAACACAAAGTATTTGGATGGGTAAATTATATAAATTTTTAGGACTTTCTGTTGGTTTAGTTATAGCTGATATGAGTCCAGAAGATAAAAAAAAGGCATATAACTGTGATATAACATATGGAACAAATAATGAATTTGGTTTTGATTATTTAAGAGATAATATGTCTATGTCAGTTGAAACTATGGTTCAAAGACAGCTTAATTATGCTATTGTAGATGAAATAGATAGTATTTTAATAGATGAAGCTCGTACTCCCCTTATAATATCAGGTATGATAAATAAAAAAAGTGATATATATGAAAAAGCGGATAAATTTGCTAAAAAATTAAAAGCTAAAGTTATAATTGAAAAAGATAATAAAGTCTTTGATGAAACTGATGATGAGTTTGATTATATAGTTGATTTAAAAGCTAAAAGTGTTGCTTTAACAGATAAAGGAATAGAAAAAGCTGAAAGTTATTTTGGTATTAAAGATTTAAGTGATGTTGAAAATCTAAGTATATCTCATCATATAAATCAAGCAATTAGAGCATATGGTTTAATGAAAAACGATACAGACTATATAGTAAAAGATGGCGAAGTTATTATAGTTGATGAATTTACTGGAAGACTTATGAGTGGTAGAAGATATAGTGATGGTTTGCACCAAGCTATTGAAGCTAAAGAAGGTGTTAAAATAGCTTTTGAATCTCAAACTTTAGCTACTATAACATTTCAAAATTATTTTAGGTTATATTCAAAACTTGCTGGTATGACTGGTACTGCTAAAACAGAAGAAGATGAATTTAAAGGAATATATAGTTTAGATGTTATTGAAGTTCCTTCAAATAAAGTAGTACAAAGAGTAGATTTAAATGATTCAATATATAAATCAGAAAAAGGTAAATTTAATGCAATAGTAGAAGATGTTAAGAAATCTTATGAAATAGGTCAACCAGTTTTAGTAGGTACTGTTTCAATAGATAAATCTGAGGTTATAAGCGATTTGCTTAAAAAATGTAAAATACCACATCAAGTTTTAAACGCTAAATATCATGAAAAAGAAGCTGAAATAATAGCACAAGCAGGTAGATATAAAGCTGTAACTATTGCTACTAATATGGCAGGACGTGGAACAGATATTTTACTAGGTGGTAATTTAGAACATATTGTTAAATCTGAACTTTCAAAAACAGGATTTAGTAAAGATACAATTGAAATGGCTATAACTCCAATAAATTATGATATACCTGAGGTAAAAGATGCAAAAGAGAAGATAAAAGAAATTGAATCTAAAAATAGACCTGAAATAGAAGAAGGTAGAAGAAAAGTAATTGAAGCTGGTGGTCTTAAAATAATTGGTAGTGAAAGACATGAATCAAGAAGAATAGATAACCAATTAAGAGGTCGTAGTGGTAGACAAGGAGATATTGGTGCATCTAAGTTTTATGTGTCGTTTGAAGATGATTTAATGAAATTATTTGGTTCAGATAAAGTAAATGCTATAGCAAATGCTGTTGGTCTTCCAGAAGATATGCCTATTGAAATGTCAATTTTAACTTCTACAATAGAAAAAGCACAAAAAAGAATAGAAGGTATAAATTATAGCATAAGAAAAAATGTTTTAGAATATGACGATGTAATGAATAAACAAAGAGAAATAATATATGGTCAAAGAAGAGATGTTTTAAAAACGGATGATATTAAACCTATGGTAATTACTATGATGAAATCAGAAGTTAGAAATATAATTGAACAATATTTTACTCATGCAGATAGTATTGATTCTATTGATTTTGCAGCAGTAAATGTAATGCTAAATAATTTATTTTATATAGAAAATTTGATTATAAAAGAAGAAATTACTGAATTTAATGAAGAAACTATATATAACAATTTGGTAGAAAAAATAGAAAGTATTTATTTAAATAAACATAAAAAATCTATTGAAAATAACAGTGAAGATATGTTGCAAAGATTAGAAAAACATTTAATACTTACTGTTGTTGATGAAAAATGGATGGATCATATTGATAATATTTCTGGTTTAAAAGATGGTATAGGTCTTCGTGCATATGGACAAACAAATCCAGTTGAAGCATATAAAATGGAAAGTTATACTATGTTTGAAGAAATGGCTGAAACTATAAAAGAAGATAGTATAAAAGCAGTATTTTCAATAAAAGAAAATGTAAATAATATTGATGTAAATATGAATGATAATTTAAGCAAAATAACAAGTTATGATAATCCCGAATTAAATAATAAATCAAATGTAAGTACTAATAAAGAAGTTAGAAAACAGCCCATACATGTTGAAAAAACAGTTGGTAGAAATGATCCTTGTCCTTGTGGAAGTGGGAAAAAGTATAAACAATGCTGTGGAAAATAACTAAAAAATTGTGATATACTTATACAATTGAACAAATAGGATGGTACCTACTATTTGTCCATAGTAAAATAAATAAAAATGGGATAATACAATTTATATTTATCCCATTTTAAAATATATATTATAAATTATTATCATTGAAATTTAATGTATTTAATGATATAATAAAAAAAGTTTATGCTAATTTGGAAAAATAATAACATAAAGATATTGCCTATTTTAGACAAAAAGTGATAATATTGTTATTGACATAATATAAGATAGGTTGGTGGTGTGAAGATGATAAAAGAATATTATAAGTTTATTAAAGACTATTTAAATCTTGCTGAAATAAAAACAAAATATCTCATTATAAATATGTTATCAAGTTTTTTTTATAAAGGCTTTTCTTTAATTATGCCTTTAATTGCTTCACTAATTATAAAATATTTGATGGAAAACAATAGTGAAATGACATTTTTATACTTAATTATTTTTGCTATAGTATTTGTTTTATATAATATTGCTTTGTATATAAATTATAAAATATATGGTTTTACAATGAACTACTGTTATGACGGACTTCAAACTAAAATTTTAAATAAACTTTTAACTGTTGATCATAATTTTACTAGATTTATAAGTAAAGGAAGATTAATGAACTCTATCAATACAGATATTATTGATATTGGAGATATGAACGATAGAATATCTGAGTTGTTAATTGGGCTATTACAAATTATTGGCTTATTTGTAATCGTTGCATTTTACAACATCTATTTAGCTACAATCTTATTGATCTTTACGTTGATATATATAGCAGTAAGAAATAGTGCAGATCGTAATATAAATATTTATCATCAAAAGGTTGTAGTACAAGATGATAAATATAGCACTTTATTAACTCAAATAATTTCTGGATTACAAGAAATAAAAACATTTAATATGTTACCTAAACTTATTAATAAATTAAATCTTATTCAGAGCAAATTTACAAAGTATTATGTAATAAAGAGAAAATACTATATTGTTAGAGATAATGATGTTAAAGTTATAGATTATTTTTTTAAATGTATATTATATGTAATTTTAATTTTGCTTGTTGCTAATGGAAATATAGGAGTAAATATATTGATCTTAATCATTGCTTATCAATCAAATATAGTGAGTTATATTGAGGATTTAATATCATCAACTTCAACTATTAGGGAAACTAATGTTTCAGTTAATAGAATAAATGATATTTTAAATTATAATTCTGAAACTATTACTTTTGGTAATTTGAATACAACTGATGCTTTTGGAGGGATTGAGTTTAAAAATACATCATTAACTATAAATAAAAATGAAATACTTAAAAACATAAATATGAAAATAGATCATAATACAGTAGTTGCTATTGTTGGAGAAGCAGGAAGTGGCAAGACAATGATGTTTAATCTAATGTTAAGACTTCTTAAACCAAATCGTGGGACTATAAAAATAGATAATATTAATATTTTTGAGTTTGATAGAGATATATATTCAAATAGTATATCAATTGTTAATCAAAAACCATTTATTTTTAATATGAGTATAAGAAATAATCTTAATTTTGCAGATGAAAACATAGAAAATCAAATAGAAGCGTGTAAAAGAGCAGGTATTCACGATTTCATTATGACCTTACCAAATGGATATAATACAGTTTTAAGAGAAAATGCTAATAATATATCTGGTGGACAAAAACAAATGATTTCTATTGCAAGGACAATACTTACGGATGCAGAAATATTACTTTTAGATGATATTACTACTTCGCTTGATCCGGATACTGCTCAATTAGTTCCAAGATTAATTAAGAACTTAAAAAAAGACCACACAATAATTATGATTACAAAGAAACCAGATTTAATGAAATGCGCAGATAGAATTATTGTTTTAGATAAAGGAAATATAGTTGGTGATGGAACTCACAATATACTCATAAAAGAAAACGAAATCTATCAAACTTTACAATCGAGAAAATCACCAAGTAGAATTGGGGTGTTTGATGATGTTTAAAAGATTTTACTTAATATCAAAGAAATATTTTAGTTTAGGTGCAAATAGTAAGAAATGTTTATTTCATTTGTTATTATCGGCATTTTTGAGAAGTGCTACATTATTAACATTACCTTTTATTGCTTCGCTGATAGTTAAATATACTACTAATGCAAATTATCAAATGGCATTTATATGTGTAGTGATATTTTTTGTTTGTAGTTTATTATATGTTTTATGCCATCATTATAATTTTGAGGCATATAAGAATAATTCTATTTTTGTTCATAACAAGTTGCAACAAAAAATAATGGACAAAGTTACTGTATTAGATGAGAATTTTACAAAAGATATGTCAACATCATTTATAGTTAATTCTTCTTTTACTGATGTAGGTAAAGTTATGCAAATACCAGATGAAATATTTGATACAATTACTTATTTAATAAGTGTGTTGATTTCGATAATTATTTTGTTTAATGTAAGTGCTTTTATTGGAATTATTACGCTAATATTAAGTATCTTCTCTTGTGTTGGCTTTACTTATAACATAAAAAAAAGAGATTTCTATTTAGCAAATCAGCGAAAACATCAAGATAAAATAACTGGACTATTCGGACAAATTATAGATGGGAATAAAGAAATTAAAGCATTTAATATGGGAGATGACTTGCATGATTACTTGAAAGAATATAAAAAATCTTGGAGAGTAGATTATTTTAAAAAGAGAAAGTATAATGATAATGTATTTGTTTTAGTACCTACAATACTAGGTTTTGGCAAATTATTTATATATTTTGTTTTAATAGTGTTAATATTAAATGGAAGATATGATATTGCTACATTAGTATTAGTTATTGGCTATTTCGAAGATATACAAACAAAATTTTCTGAATTATATAATACTTTAGAGGCTGTTTCTGGTAATTCAACTAGAATTGATAGGATTCATAAAATATTAAATTATCAAACTAAAAATATGTTAGAGTTTGGCAAACATAATCAAAATAACATTAAAGGAAGTGTTAAATTTGTTGATGTGTCTTTTAAATATGAAGAACAAGATTCACTTAAAAATGTTAGTTTTGAGATAAAACCTAATTCTTTTGTAGCGATTGTAGGCAAGAGTGGTAGTGGTAAATCAACAATTTTTAGATTATTATTAAGATTATATAAATTGAGCAAAGGAACTATTTTATTAGATGATGTAAATATTTACGATTATTCAAAAGAAGTGTTTTCAACAAATGTATCAATCGTTACTCAAAAGCCTTTTATCTTTGATATGAGTATTAGAGAGAATTTTAGTTTGGTAGATTCTAATCATAATAATCAAATAGAAGCTTGTAAGAGAGTGGGTATTCACGATTATATTATGAGTTTAAAAAGTGGCTATAACACTAAATTAGTTAGTGACGCAGAAAATATATCATCTGGTCAAAAACAATTATTAGCTTTGGCTAGAACACTTCTTTCAAAGTCAGAGTTATTATTATTTGATGAGGTTACTTCAACTTTGGATTACAATACTTCAAAAGAGATTTTTGAAATAATGAAAGATTTAAAAAAGGATCATACTATTTTAGTTATTACACATAAGCCAGAGTTAATGAAACTTGCAGATGAGATAATTGTTATTGATAATTGTAAACTTGTAGGACAAGGAACTCATAAAGCATTGATGAAAGGTAATAAATATTATCAAGCCATACAAAATATGTAAAAAAGTGATTTCTAATAAATAAAAGAGATTACCTAGTTTGAAAAGCATTGAAATTTAATGTATTTAATGGTATAATGTATTTGTAAAGTAAAGGAATTTAATATGAAAGATATAATAGTAAATATAATAGGTGCAGGACTTGCTGGATGTGAATGTGCAAATATTTTAGCAAGAAATAATATAAAAGTAAAGTTATATGAAATGAAACCATATAACAAATCTGAAGCTCATGAAAGTAATAATTTTGCTGAACTTGTGTGTAGTAATTCTTTAAAGTCAGAAAGTATTACTAACGCTTGTGGATTATTAAAAAAAGAAATGACTAATTTTAATAGTATAATAATTGAAGCAGCATATAAAAGTAAAGTAGAAGCAGGTCAAGCATTAGCAGTAGATAGAGATAAATTTTCTAGTTATATAACAGAAAAAATTAAATCAAATAAAAATATAACAGTTATAAATAAAGAAATAAATAATTTAGAAGAAATAGTTAATAACGATAGTATAACTGTAATTGCAACAGGTCCACTTACTACTGATAATTTATCTAAAAGTATAATGAAATTAATAGGAAATGAAAGTTTGTATTTTTATGATGCAGCTGCTCCTATTATTGATAGTGATAGTATTAATTATGATATAGCGTATAGTATGGATAGATATGGAGAAGAAGGCGGAGATTATTTAAATTTACCAATGAATAAAGAGCAGTACCTTTTATTTTATAACTCACTTATAACAGCAGAATCTGCAAGCAGACATTCTTTTGATAAATTACTTCTTTTTGAAGGATGTATGCCAATAGAAGAAATGGCTAAAAGAGGAGAAAAAACTTTAACTTTTGGAATGCTTAAACCAGTAGGTTTAAATAATCCTAAAACAGGTGAAAAAAATTATGCTGTAGTTCAGTTAAGAAGTGAAAATGAAGATAAAACAGCATATAACTTAGTTGGTTTTCAAACAAGTTTAAAATTTAGTGAACAAGAAAGAGTATTTAAAATGATACCAGGACTTGAAAATGCTAAATTTTTAAGATATGGTGTTATGCATAAAAATACATATATAAATGCAAGTAAAGTATTGGATAATAATTTTTGTATGAAAGAAAAAAATAATATATATTTTGCAGGTCAAATATCTGGCGTTGAAGGGTATATTGAAAGTAGTAGCAGTGGTATGATGGTAGCAATGAGTATAATAGCAAAATTAAATGATAAAAAAATATCATTTCCACTAGATACAATGCTTGGTAGTTTAAGTAAACATGTAAGTAATGAAACTGATAATTACCAACCAATGAATGCAAATTTTGGAATATTAAAACCATTAGATATAACAGGTAAATTAGATAAAAAAACAAAATATACAATGTTTGCAGATAGAGCAATAGAAAGTATAAAAAGTTTTAAAGAAAGTTTAGAATATATTTTGTAAATAAAGGATGTGAATTAATTGATATATTTATTATATGGCGAAGAAAAATATGATTTATATAAATTTGTAGATAAGTTAAAATCTAAATTTGATAAGTTAGAAATAGGTGTTAATTTATTTCAAATAACAAAAGAAAATATAGATGAATTAGAATCTATATCATATTCTGTTACTTTTTTCGGATCAAATAAATTAGTTATAATTAAAGATACTAATTTAAAATTTAATGTTAAAAAAATGATTAATGATGCAGATAGTGATGATACATATATCATAATTGAGGATAATGTTGATAAAAGATTAACAGAATTTAAAGAATTGTCTAAAAAAGCTGAGGTTAAAGAATTTAAATATTTATCTACAAAAGATATGATAAGTTATATAATATCAACACTTAAAATGTATAAATTAAATATAGATTATACTACTGCTGAATATATGGTAGATATATGTTCAGAAGATAAAAATAACAATATAAATGAACTTAAAAAAATAGTATCATATTTAAAAGAAGGTAGCACTGTTACAAAAGAAGATATAGATAAAATATGTGTTAAAACTTTAAATTCTAAGTTATTTGATATGTTAGATTTAGCAGTAAATAAACAAAAAAAAGAAGCAATACTTATGCTTAACAGTTTATTTCTTCAAAAAGAACCTGCTATTAAAATATCAATTATGTTATATAAACAAATAAAACAGATGTATATGATAAAATATTTAAAAGAAAAAAATATAAATAACGTTAATGAAATACTTAAAATTCATCCTTTTGCTTTTGGTAAGTTAAATAAATCTTCAGATAAATATACATTAAAACATTTAAAATTACTTATGAATAAATTTAATGATTATGATAGTAAAACAAAAGTAGGAGAAATAGATTTTGAAGTTGGTTTGAAAGAAATAATTTGTATGATGTAATATAAAAATCCATTAGTTTATTTAATGGATTTTTATTAAATATTAGTTTTATCTAATGTATAAAGCATAGCTTTTGTATTATCATTAAATTCTTTTTGAAGATTTTCTAAATTTGAAAAAGGTCCTATTGGATTTCCATTTATTTTTGATAATTCTATTGTTAAAGTTATAACTTTATCTAATGCTATTCGGTAATAATCCATAACTCCATATTTATATTTTTCATTAATTAAGTCATAATTTGTAAAATGTCTGTAATTATACATTCCATTTAAAATTAAATCTATTTGTTTAGGTTTTGTTTTATTAATATTAGGATAACCATATATTTGTGCACCTGTTGAATGATAAGATAAAAATAATTTTAAATTTCCTTTTGAATATATTTTATTTACAAAGTTATATAATGCTATATTTTCAGGAACATCTTTATCAAATATTTCTTTTCCAGGATAACTATTAGGACTTGGAATATATACGGCAATATCATTGTATCTCATTTTGCCATATTCTTGTATATTTCTAAGCTTTCTCATATTTTCAAATTCATGTATTGAGTTGCTGTTTATATCAATACCTTTACCATTAGTTTGCCATACTGCTAATACGCTACTATCTAAATTTGTATTTTTTAAAATATTTTCAACACTTTTTCTAAGAAAAATATTATCAATAAATTCAGTAGAAGAAATCATTAATTTTTTATATTCTTTTTCTTTTTTTAATCCTTTTTCTACATTTAAATCATCTATTGTATATAACTTTAAATATTTTTTTGAGTAATTTTCAAACTCTTTTTTATTCATATTTTTTGTATTATGAATTACATTACTAGAAGAAATGATATATCCTTCTGGATTTATTATTGGTAATATATGAAAAGTATATTTTTTTAAATAACTTTTAGAATTTAATAAACTTTGAATTAAATTCATAATATATGTAACAGTAACTAATTCATTTCCATGAGTTCCAGCAATTAAAATAACATCTAAATTACCATTTCCAATTGTATAATATGGAATATCATATCCATAATAACTTTTACCTATTGAATCCATTTTATGTATATTACTATTTGTTTTTGTTAAACTATCTAATATAGATATAACTTCATCATATGAGAAAATATATTTATTTAAAAACAACTTGCTTCACCTTGTACAATATATGTATTTAAAATGAATAAATACATTAAATTTAGATATAATATACATAAGGTGAGTATATTGAATAAAAGTTATTTAAATTTTAGAACAGATATGGCGGATGAGCGAGTAGATACATATAAAAGAGTTCATAATTTAAGTGAAATAGATGGAGTTATTGTTAAAACAGATAGTGAAAAAAATATAAAAATAACAACTGTTGAGATAACTAATGAAAATGGAGAAAAAGCATTGTCAAAAGAAAAAGGTAAATATATAACAATAGAAGCATATAATATGGAATATTTATCAGAAGAAGAAAAACAGTTGTTAATACAAAAATTATCAGAAAATATTCAAGAATTAGTTGAAGATAAAAATAAAACATTAATGATTGTAGGTCTTGGTAATATTTATGTAACTCCTGATGCTTTAGGACCTAAGGTTGTAAAATATTTAGATATAACAAGACATTTACTTAAATTTGCAAAAAAATGTATAGATAGTAATATAAGAGAAATGAGCGCAATATCTCCTGGTGTACTTGGAACAACTGGAATAGAAACTTGTGAAATTGTTGAAAGTGTTGTAAATAAAGTTAAACCCGATATTGTTATTGCAATAGATAGTTTAGCTTCACAAAGTGTATCTAGAATAGGTAGAACAATTCAGCTTAGTAATAAAGGAATTGTTCCAGGAGCTGGTGTTAAAAATACAAGAGAAGGTATAAATGAAAATACGTTAAATATACCTGTTATAGCTATTGGAGTACCAACTGTTGTTGATATGGCAACTATTACAAATGAAGCAATTGATAAGTTACTTGAAAATAGTCAAAAAGAAATAGAACAGTTAAATAATGATAATATTGATAAAAAAAATAGTAGTAAAATATTTGAATTATTAAATAACGATAATAGATATACAATGATAGCAAATACATTAGATACACAAAATTATATTGTAACTCCAAAAGAAGTAGATGAAATAATTGATAAAATGTCTGAAATAATTGCTAGTAGTATTAATGTATTAGTAGAAAATAAGTAAAAAAATATATAATAAAATTTAATATATGTAAAATAGTATAATTTAAAAGTTATACTATTTTTATTTTATGTAATATTGTAAATTATAATATGAGTAAAGTTTTAGTTGGCAAAAGAAAAAAAGAAGAATGAGCTTTTCAAAAGTAGGAGCAGATAATTTAAGTAGAATATTGTCAATGGTGTTAAGCTATGAGTATAAAGGTATAGAAAACGAGTTAAATGTACAAACAATACCAGAAATAGAATATTTAAGAACAGATAAAATGTGTAAAATAAAAGAAATAATATATTAGAATAGTTGAAAATAGCAAAAAAAATGTATAATAAAAGTAGTAAAATAAGATCAAAATATAGTGAAATTTATAGAATGTTGATACAAAGCCATTGTTAATAGTTTGCCAACGATTATAAAACTCATACAAAATTTTATAAAATAATGATATAATATTGTAAATCATATAAAATAATGATATAATTCATATATACTTTGAAATGAGGTGATATTTTGAAAACATTTATAGAAATATTAAAAGGAATGTTAATTGGAACAGCGAATGTAATACCTGGCGTAAGTGGTGGAACAATAGCAGTTGTAACAGGTATATATGATAAATTAATTGATGCTATAAATTCTATAATTAAACATCCTATTAAAACAATAAAAGAGATTTGGATGTATATAGTAGGTTTAATAATTGGTATCATATTTGCAGTTTTTGTTGTAACTCATTTACTTCAAAATTATGAAATTCAGACAACTGCGCTATTTGTTGGATTAATAATTGGAGCATTGCCTCTTGTTATAAAAAATATTGAAAATAAAAAAGTTAAACCTATTGATATTACAGTATTTATAATAATGATGATTATAGTTATAGGATTACCTTTTTTTAGTATGATGGGAAAAACATCTACTGATGTTAATACTAATCCAATACTTATGTGTATAATTGGCGCAGTTTCAGCAGCTACTATGATAATTCCAGGAGTAAGTGGTTCAATGTTTCTTATGACTATTGGATATTATCAAAAAGTAATGGGACTTGTAAGTAGTACAATTAAATCAATTATAACATTAAATATATCAGAATTTTTTACTAATTTTATTATTTTATTACCATTTGCAATTGGTGTACTTATAGGTATTATATTAATTGCTAAATTAATTAAATGGTTACTTAGTAAATATAACAAAACTATGCATTGGGCTATTTTAGGTCTTGTTGTTTCAAGTCCTTTTGCAGTTATTATGAATGTAAATTTAGCAAATTCTACAATAGTTACAATACTTATATCAATTGTTACGTTTGGTATTGGATATTACTCAGCAAATGTACTTAGTAAATTAGGTAAGTGGTAGTGTAAAATAGATTATGAAAAAATGAAAGTAAAAAAGAGCTACCAAA
>JAVVTJ010000010.1:0-29511 GCA_036653755.1 Clostridia bacterium | reverse complement strand
TGAGCATTTTCAATGCTTTTATCAATTATTGAGTTACAAAACTGTCAAACTCCCGGCTTAGTCATAGATAGAGATACAAATGCTGCAATAAATATACGTGAAGAAGGAAAAAAGATATTAAATACATATAAATATACTACAGTTTGAGTATTTTAATAAATAGTGTAACTGGCTAGCTTTGTAAAATAATTAGCTACTGATAATTATTTTACAAAGCTAGCCCTAAAAAGAGAAAATGTTGTGAAAAGTATTGCAATATAAAGTAATATGTAGTAAAATATAAAATATAATGAAGGCTTTAATATTAAATACATATAATATATAAAATTAGTTATTTCGATATATTATTACTGCAGTAATTGTTGAGCGCTAGCTTTGCAAAATTTGGAACAAATTTTACAAAGCTAGCCCTAAAGAAAGCAGGTGATTTACGGGTATGTATGTTGTTAGAAGTGATGTTGGACAAAAAAGAGAAATTAATGAAGATTATTTTCTCATTAAAAAAATTGGAAAAGATGGAAAAGATATAGTACTGTACATTGTAGCAGATGGTCTTGGAGGATATGAAAGTGGTGAGGTTGCTAGTAAATTAGCGGCGGAAACAATTTATAATAATATTTTAAACGAATATGATGTATTGATTAAAAGTAAAAATAAAAATAAAGAAAAGAGTGTTTGTAATTTACTTAAAAATGCTGTTAAAAATGCAAATGAACAAATATATAATTTAGAGAAAACAGATGAAAAATATAAAGGGATGGGAACTACACTTTTAGTTGTTCTTAAATACTTTGATGATATATATTACTTATCAGTTGGTGATAGTCGAATATATTATATTGAAAGAAATTTTAATAAAATATTTCTTTTAACAGAAGATGATACTTACGTAAATGAGCTTGTAAAGACAAATGCTATAACATATGAAGAAGCAAAAAATCATCCGCAAAAGCACATTCTTACTAAAGCAGTAGGAGTATTTAAAGACATTGAAGTTACTATTCAAAAACTAGAAAAAGATTTTAATGGTTATATTCTTCTATGCACGGATGGCGTAACTAATATGATAAAAAAAGATGAAATTATTGATATATTTAAAAAAAGTACTTTTGATATGTTTGCACAAAAAATTGTAGATATTTCAAATGAGAGAGGCGGAACAGATAATATAACAGCGCTTGTTATTGATATTTCTGGTTCAAATTAGAAGGAGTTAAAATTTATGGAACTTATAGGGAAAGTATTGTCAAATAGATACGAAATTTTAGAAGAAATTGGAGTAGGTGGAATGGCGTATGTGTATAAAGCTAAATGTAATCTACTTAATAGAAATGTTGCAGTTAAAGTTTTAAAGTCAGAATATGCTAAAGATGAGACATTTGTAAAAAGATTTAAAACAGAAGCTCAATCTGCAGCTTCACTTACTCATCCTAATATTGTATCTGTGTATGATGTTGGAGAAGAAAACGGTATAAACTATATAGTTATGGAACTTTTAGAAAGCAGATCACTTAAAGATTATATAGAAGAAAAAGGAAAACTTTCTAATGAGGAAACACTTAAAATATCAATGCAAATTGCGTCTGCATTAGAGGCAGCACATAAAGCACACATAATACATAGAGATATTAAGCCACAAAATATTGTTCTAAATAAAGATTTAGTTGCAAAAGTAACAGATTTTGGTATAGCAAAAGCTACTACTTCAGCTACGATAACTAATTTTGGCACTACAATGGGATCAGTACATTATTTTTCACCAGAACATGCAAAGGGTGGATATACTGATGAAAAATCTGACATATATTCATTAGGTGTTGTAATGTATGAAATGGCTACTGGTAGAGTACCTTTTGATAGTGATTCTCCTGTATCTGTTGCACTTAAACATATACAAGAAGCCCCAATTGAACCTATAAATATTAATAATGAAATAGCTGAAGATTTAAACCATATAATTTTAAAAGCCATGGCTAAAAATACAATGAGTAGATATAAAAGTGCTACTGAAATGTTAGAAGATATACATGATGCAATAAATAATACGTCATCAAAACTAGTAAGTAAACTTAACTCATCAATAGAAGCTGGAGAAACACAAGTTATTCCAATTATAACTGATGAAATAATTGAAGAAAATATTGTTCCTAATTTAAGAACTAGAAATGCACGTAGAATGAGTGTAGTTACCCAAAAAAGTTTAAAAGATGTTGAAATAAAACAAGAACATGATGAAGAAGAGCCAGATGAAGAGATAGATGTGAAAAAATCTAAAAATAAGAAAAAAATGAGTTCAAAAAAGAAAAATATTATAATTATATGTTCAATAATTGCAGTTATAATTATTGCAGTTGGAGTGTTTTTTACAGTTAAGATAGCAAAAAAAATTAATTCAGATAATAAACCAGTAGTGACATATAACGTACCTAATTTAGTAGGTAGAAACTTTGAAGAAGTAGTTAAAGAGTATTCTGCTCAAGGAATAGAAATACTTCAAGATAAATTAGAATATGATTTAGTTCTAAAAGAGGGATTAATAATTTCACAGACACCAGAAAAAGATACTGTTGTAGCTGATAAAAAAATATATGTTATTGTAAGTAAAGGTCAAAAAATGACAAAGCTTCCTGATGTTACAGGAAAAGATATTAAAGTTGCTAAATATGAGCTTGAAGATACACTAGGATTTGTTATTGAAATAGAAGAAGAAATAAGTGAAAAAATTCAAGCTAATATTGTTATATCACAAAGTCCAAATAAAAATACTGAGCAGCCATATGGAAGTACAATAAAATTAAAGGTAAGTAAAGGCGATGGAAAGGCTAGAATAGTAATGCCAAAGGTTACTGGTGAAACGGAAGAAAGTGCAAAAAAGATATTAGTAGATTTAAAATTAACAGTGAAAATAAAGACTGGCGAAGATAAAACAAAAGAAAATGGTATTGTAATTGCACAAAGTTATCCACAAAATCAAGAATTAAAAGAAGGAGATTTAGTTGAAATTACAATAAATAAACTACTTATAACAAAGAAAGTAAAGCTTGATTTATCAGAGCTTGCAGCAAATGTTAAAGATGGTGAAAAAATAAATGTAAAAGTAATAGCAAGTATAGACGGTTCTGCGGAAAATGCTGTATATGATAAAACTTTTGAAAATAATTCTGAAAAACCAGAATTTTCGTTAAATGGATATAAAAGTGCTTCACTTAAAATATATGTAAATGAAAAGCAAGTTAAAACACAAACATTAAATTTTACAGAATAATTACAGTAATAGTAAAGTTATAGTTATTAAAAGCTGGTTTTAAAATTGTTTTGAAAATTTTACAAAGCTAGCCCTAAAGGAGATTAATTTGATAAGTGCTAAAATTATAGAGATTCTTATGGATAAATATATTGTGGTAGATGAAGAGCATAGTGCTCTTCATACTGCTATTTTATGTGGTAATATGAAAAAAACAAAAATATATGTTGGGGACATTGTTACAATCATTCAAAGTTATGATACTTTTGTTATAAATGGTTTAATCAAACGAAAGAATATGGTAATTAGACCACCAGTTGCTAACATAGACCAAATGATACTCTGCGTGTCTATTGATATGCCAAAACCAGACTATACTCTTTTAGACAAGCAGCTAGTTTTGTGCATTTCTAAAAATATAATTCCGGTTATTTGTATAAGCAAAGTTGATTTGTTAAATGATGAACTTAAAATTGAGCTTGAATATATTAAGACCGCATATAGATTTTTTAAAATAGTTGAAATTAGTAGCAATAAAAATATCGGATTAGATAAGTTAAGAGATGTATTAAAAAATAAAACTTCAGCATTTTCAGGTAATTCTGGCGTTGGAAAGTCATCTGTTATAACTAAACTTTTAGGAGAAAACTTATTTAATATTGAAGTAGGCGCGCTTACTGCTAAAATAAATAGAGGCAAACATACGACTAAATATGTAAAGATATATTCGCTTGAAACTGGTACATATATATTAGATACACCTGGATTTTCAAGTTACGAACTTTTTGATATAGAATATAAAGAACTTAAAAACTATTATCCTGAATTTAAAGATATTGTGTGTAAATATCAAGATTGCAGTCATACAAATGAAGGTCTTCAAGAGTGTAATGTAAAGCTGGCTGCTAGTAAAGGCGCAATTGATAAAGACAGATATGCTAGATATAATGAGATCTATACGATTCTTAAGCAAAAAGATAATATAAAATATAAAAAGTAAGTAGGTGTATTTGAATATGAATATTTTATTAAATAGAAAGACTATTTCTGTATCAATATTAGATGTAAAAGATGTAGAAAGTTTTTTAAAAAAAATGTGTGATATAAAAGCCAAACTTAATTTAGATAATATAATTATTCATTTTGATGTTATGGATGGAGATTTTGTACTTGCTAATGGAATAGATTTAAATTTTACAAAGCTAGCCCTAAAGTATCAATTTTTCATTGATGTACATTTGATGGTGAGTGATCCTGAAATGTGGATTAAAAAAGCATATAATCTTGGTGCAAATAATATTACTATACATTATGAGTCAGAAAATCTGTATAAGAATTTAGAACTGCTAAATGAAATTAAAAAAGAGGCAGATAGACCATTTAGTATTGGTATATCAGTAAAACCAGATACCGATGTTAGAAAGCTATTTAATTATTCAAAACTTTGTGATTTAATTTTAGTAATGAGCGTAGAACCAGGCTATGGTGGACAAACATATATGAATAAAGTAAATGAAAAAATAAGTATTGCTAAAAACATGAATAAAATCGTCCAAATAGATGGTGGAATAAACATTGATACTATTACTAATCCATGTAATCTTGGAGTAGACAGTTTTGTTATCGGAAGCTATTTTACAAAAGACAGTAATGAGTTAGAAATAAAAATATCACAAATAGAAAATGTTATAAATGGAGTTGAAAAATAGTTATGGAAAATATAAATGAGATTGTAGAGGCAGTATTATTTGCACTAGGAAGAGATATAAGTCTAGACGAATTGTCAAGAGTACTAAAAGTTGATATAGCAAATATTGAAAAGGCAGTTATATACCTAGAAGAAAAATATAACAAAAATTCAGCAATAACTTTTGTTAAAGTTCAAGATAGCGTTCAACTTGTTACAAATAGCAAATATTATGAATATGTAAATTTATTTGTTGAAAATACAAAAAGACAAAATTTATCACCTGCTGCTATTGAAACTTTAACAATAATTGCATATAACCCTAAAATCACAAAAACTGAAATAGAAAAAATACGTGGAGTTAGTAGTGACTTTGCAGTCGGTAGATTACTAGAATGTGGCCTTGTTGAAGAAATAGCAAGACTTAATTTACCAGGAAGACCAGCAATATATTCTGTAACAAAAGAATTTCTTAAAAACTGTGGAATAAAAAGTGTAGAAGAGCTTCCTAATTTTAATGAGATCAAATTAAAAGATGAGCAACTTATGATTAATGATATAGAAGAAACTTCCAATGAAGAAAATGAAGTAGAAAAAATAGCAGAAGAAAAACAGGAGTAGTCTACGCACAAAAATTGCGAAAATATATCGTAGTAAAGTGCTACGTGAAAATTTTACAAAGCTAGCCCTAAGGAGAGTGAAATAATATGAATTTAGTATTAGGACTTCGGAAAGACGGGAAAGTCTAAATGTATTTTTGATAGAATGGATAAAGACATCAGCTTAGGAAAAAAAGTCATATACTTTGTACCTTCTCAAATGAGGGTTTTATCAGAAGAAAACTACATAGCTTTTCAAAAAAAATCTGGTATAATTGACATTAATATTACTACAATTTCTTCGTATATAAAAGACTATTTAAGTGAATATAAAATCGAAGACAGCAACAAATATATTTCAAAATTAGATAGAAAACTTATTTTAAGCCGAGTTATAATAAACAACCCTAATTTATTTAAAATGTTTAATAAAGTTAAAAATAAAGATGGCTTTTTAGAAAATTTAAACATATATATGGATATATTTAAAAAAGAAGAATTAGATGTCAAAATGATAGAAAATATACAAATAAGTGATAAATTACTTGAATACAAACTAAAAGAAATAACTAATGTGTATAAAAAATATATTGAATGTACAAAAGAAAAGTATATTGATGAAATAGATGAAACAGATATGTTTTTGAAGTTTTATGAAGAAAATATTGATGCAGCTAGTATAAGTAATACTAGCATATATTTTGATTCATATAATAATTTTACCACACATGAATTTAAGTTTATAAAGCTTTTGTTTAAACTTGGCTTTAATTTAACATTTGCAGTAACAACAGATATAGCAAGTAAATATAAGGATATAAATATAAATGAACTTTCAAACTTACTTATATCAGAAAACGAAAATATATTTACTACTCCAAACTATACTATTTTATCACTTCTTAAATGTGCTAAAAAATTTAATCAAAAAGTTGATACTTGTTTTTTAAGATGTAACTATTCAAATGCAAAAGCAGATATAAAATATTTAGCAAATAATTTATTTATTGAAGATAATTTTAATAAAATTAAATCACAAAATATAAATATAAACTTATGGTCTAATATGTATATGGAAGTAGAAAACATTGCAAAAGATATATCTAATAAAGTAAGACAGGGATACCGTTTTAAAGATTTTGCTATATATACATCTGCCATAGAGGAATATTCATATATAATAAGTAAAACATTGTATGAGTATAATATACCAGTATATATTGATTCAAAAATATCGTTAGATTCAAATATTTTAACTAAATATATTTTGAAATACATAGAAGTTTGTAAAAGCGGATATAAAAGAGAAACTGTATTTGAATTACTTAAATATAATTTAAATAATTTAACATTTGAAGAAATTTCATATTTAGAAAATTATTGTTTGGAATTTAATATAGACAGATATAAATTTGAAAAAGTTTTTTATTATAACAACACTAACAATGGCATTTTATATGATTTAGAAAAATTAAATTTAATTAGAGAAAAACTTTTAACTATATTTTCTAAAAGTCGTCTTTTTTTTGAAGAAAAACATACAACTATTGAAATAGTAAATAATATATATGAAAATTTAGTAAATTCAGAAGTTTTGACTAATTACACATCTGTTATAAATGAAATGAAAAATAGTGATTCTCCTAGTACTAAGTATATAGGAAATGTTGGACATCAAATGTGGGATAATATTTGCTTAATGTTTAATAGTATTGTTAAAGTTTATGAAAATGATAAAATTGGGATAGTAGAGTTTGAAAAAGTTTTTAAGTATGCTTTAAAAGATGTTGCAGTAAAAGGAATTCCACCTACTATTGATGAAGTACAAGTTCTTGATATTAATAGCTCTAAATCAGGAGAAATACCATATATATTTTTTGTAGGAGTAAATGAAGATAAACTTCCTAAAAAAATAGAAGATGATATATTTTTTGGCGATAGAGAACTTGGAAAGTTAAATACTTTGAATATAAAGTTTAAAGAAACATCATTATCTAAAATAAATATGCAGTTATATAATATATCAGAACATTTAAAAGATGCTAAATGTGGGTTATATTTTTCATTTTCATCATCAGATGTATCTGGAAAATCTCTTAGACCTTCTTCATTAATTTCGGACATTCAGCAGTTAGTAGATATTGATGTTTTAGGAACAGTTACAAATGATGAAACTAAAAAATCAGAAGTATATTCTAAAAAAGCTGCTTTTGAAAGACTAATGTATTTAGTTAGCTTAAATGAAGAAATAACTGATGAAATGATTGTGTTATATAAATATGTTGTAGAAAATGGTAGTTTTAATGATATTATAAAATATGTGAGAGTAGCAGATAAATTAAGTGAAAAAACTATAACTAAAATTAATGGAGAAAAATTTACAACGTCTGTATCTAGATTAGAATTATTTAAAAAATGTCCATTTTCATATTTTCTTAAATATGGTCTTAAATTAAATGAAAGAAAAATATTTAATATAACAAGTTTAGATACTGGTAGTTTTATGCATAATGTATTAGAAAAATTTTCAATATATTTATTTGAAAATAAGATAGCATGGCAAGAAATACTAATTGATAAAGATAAATATATTGTAGTGTTAGATGAAATTATAGAGGCTCAGCTTGAGACTACTTTTGTAAAACATAAAGAAAACATAAAATATGCTATTTTAAAACAAAAGCTTAAAAATACAATGAATAAAGTTATAATGACTGTTGCACAAAGTTTTAATCAAAGTAAATTTGTTCCGTATGGTTATGAGATTGAATTTAAAGAAGGTAGTATGTTTGCACCGATACAAATAAAGCTTGACAATAGTAGTATAATGTATATAATTGGAAAAATTGATAGAGTAGATACTATGAAATTAAATGATGTTACATATGCAAGGATAGTTGATTATAAATCATCATCAAAAGATTTAAAATTAGATGATATAAAAGAAGGATTATCACTTCAACTTATTACATATTTGTCTTCCTTTATAAGTAATATTAAAGAAGAAAAAGTATTTCCGGCTGGAATGATGTATTTTACACTATCAGATAAATTAGTTAATTTGCAAAATTATACACAAGATGATGTAAGATTAAAAAAAGCATTGACAGAAAGTTTAAGAATGAAAGGTATATTTTTAAAAGATATAGAAGTTTTAAATCTTATGGATAACAAATTAGATGGAGATGAACGCTTGCTAGATATATCTGCTAGAACAGTAAATAGTGATAAAAAAAGTAATAAATTATTAGATGCAAATGAGTTTTCTGCTTTATGCATGGAAGTAGGCAGTATATTAAAAAACATTGGCATAGATATTTTATCTGGAAATATTGGTATACTACCAAATAAAAAAACAAAACAATGTGAATATTGTGAATTTGGTAGTATTTGTAGAAAAGAAAATTTATGTTGAGGAGAGTAAAAAATGTTAGAGAAAATTAAAAATAACAAATCATATATAATAATTGGTATAATAGTAATATTAGTTGTAGGAGTATTTGTGCTCAAACAAATAAATGGAGATATAGAAAGCGATTGTATTGATCCAAATTGTACTGAACATAATCATAGTCATAATCATGATCATGGTCATGAAAACATTGAAGAAGTACATGAGTATACAATATACAATTTTACATCTAATTTTTGCTATTATTGCACTCAAATGAACCCTATATTTGATAAACTTAAAAAAGAGTATAAAGATAAAACTGGATTTAAAGTTATTGATATAGATAAAGATGGGGCAGTGGCAAATAAATATAATATATATGCTACACCAACATTTATTGCAGTTGATAAAGATGGAAATAAAAAAGATAGTATACAAGGTGTAGTAAGTGAAGAAAAACTTAAAGAATTTATAGAAAAATGGAGTAATAAATAATGGAAATAATGGAAATTTTAGAAAATTTAGGTACAATTTTAAATCAAAATATTTTTTTAGGGTTAGCAATAGCATTAATAGCGGGACTAGTATCATCATTCAGTCCGTGTAGTTTAGCAACGCTACCTTTAATAATTGGTTATGTAGGAACAGAATGTAAAGACTGTACAAATAAAAAAAGTTGGTTATATAGTATATTTTTTTCAATAGGAATAATAGTTACATTTACAACGCTTGGAATTTTCTCTGTTGTAATAGGAGATAGATTAAAATTATATGGTAGTGTATGGTACTTTATATTAGCAGCAATACTTATATTTGTTACATTGCAATTATTTGGAATAATAGGACATAAAGATGAGCATCACCATGAACATTGTTATACACCAAAATTAAGAAAAGGCTTTTTAGGAGCATTTTTCTTAGGAATATTAGGTGGTATATTTGATTCACCATGTTCAACACCAGCATTAGCAGTAATACTTGCATATACATCACAACAAGGAAATATATTACTAGGTGCAATACTTATGGCAGTTTATTCACTTGGACATTGCGCAGTAATACTTCTTGCTGGAACATCACTAGAAGCAATAAATAAATTAGCTGTAAGTGATAAGTATATGAAAATAGGTAAAGTATTAAAAACAATATTTGGGGTAATAACTTTAATAATGGCTCTTTACTTATTATATGTTGCATTTTAGGGCTAGCTTTGTAAAATTTGTAGCTTTGACATTATTAATATAAAATAATAGGCTTAACTTTGTATAATATAATAGTATTTAAATTTTACAAAGCTAGCCCTAAGGGGGAGAAAATATGGTTACTGCTTCTTTGGAAGAATATTTAAAAGCAATTTATGTTTTAATTATGAAAAATTCTTTTGCAAGAGTTACTGATATTGCAGAAACACTTAATGTTTCTAAATCAAGTGTAAATAGAGCAATTAAAACATTAAAATTAAAATTACTTATTGATTATGAAAATTATGGAGATATTAAATTAACTAAAATTGGTACAGAAGTTGCAACTGATATATTAAAGAGGCACAATACTATAAAAGCCTTTTTAGTTAATGTGTTAGAAGTGGATAGTAATGTAGCAGAGCAAGAGGCAAAAAGTATGAAACATTCAATTTCAGAAGATACAATTAATAAATTAGAAAAGTATATTAATTGTATAATTGATGTAGGTAAGCTTGACTGTAATTATAATCCACAAAGTGATGCTTGTAAAAGTTGCGTAAAAATTACCGCTAAAAATAGAATTAAAAATAAAGCAAATCTTACTAAAAAAATATATTGTAAATAAATATATTGGATTGTACAATATCTATAAAAGGAGCTGGTTAATTTGGATAGTAATTTTATGATTACTTTATTTATTATTATTTTAGTAATTGTTGTATTTGTTTGTATTTTTTCATTGCCTACTGCAAAAATTTTAATTAATAGTACAGATTTCTTTAAACAAGTATATAGCATTGAATCGGATTTATTAAATATTAATGTAAAAGTTTCAGATAAGTCAGATAATGAAATAGCTAATATATCAGACTTTAATGATGTATCATATTTAGTTCAAGAAATAGGCAACACAAAAATTAAAGGATGTAATGGCACTTTAAAAGGTGACTATATAAAACTAGAAATAATAAATAATAAATTAAAAACTGTATGTAAAATTGCAATAAAACCAAAAGAAATTGTTGCAAATGATAATTTTAAAAATTTATATGAATATGATAATAATTTGTATGATAAAATAAATAAAGTAGTTGAAAAGTATATAAAATAGTGCGAACTTTATTAATAAAAAGCATTTATTTAACTTAAATTTTTAAGTTGAATAGGTGCTTTTTATTAATATTATAGTACTTTAATTTTTGTCGAAAACATACTAGTTTTGTATAATGTATATGTTATATATTAAAATAATTGTAAGTAGTTTAATATAATGATATAATGTTACTTAAGGGTGATAACATGAAAGAAGAAAAGATATATCTATGGCTTAGCCAATGTGTTAATATGGATTATTTTACATATATAAATTTATGTAAAATTTTTAAAAATGTATTTGAGTTATATAATTTATCGAAAAATAAAGATAAGTTTTTCAAATATTTAAATTTAAATAATGTATATATTAATTATATAATTTATTTAAATTTAATTGATCCTGTTTTAAAAGAAAAATCAGAAGTTTTTTATTCAAAATTAAATAAAGAAAATATTAAAATTCTAACTATTAATTCTAAAAATTATCCAATAAATTTAAAAAACGTATTTAATCCACCTTTGTTATTATTTATATATGGGGATAAATCTATATTAAATAAAAATAAAATAATGGTGTATAGTGGAATAAAAGATTCATGTATATATAATGATTTTTGTAATTATTTAATATATAAAGATATTGCAATAGTTGATTATAATTTAAATGTGTTTACAAATATACTATATCTTCCATATATGCAAAAAATAGATAGAGAAAATTTACTTGTTATATCAGATAAAATTGAAAAGAATTCATATATAAATTATGATAATATAACAGGTGTTTCTGATATTTTATTAGTAACTGAGGCAAGTTATAACATAAAAATAGGAGTTATTGTTGATATGTTTTTAGAACAAGGAAAAGATGTATTAGTAGTTCCTGGTAGTATATATAATAAAGATGTATATTTTTCAAATTATTTAATAAAAAGTGGCTCTGCATGTATTACTACTAAAAAAGATATAGATTTCTATTTAAAGTAATGTTATTTAATATAAACGCTTATAGTGTGTTGACAAACTCTCAAAGAATGTTATAATAATTGTATATAAATGTAAATTTATTTTCAAAAGGAGGAAATAAAATATGGATAATTATATACAATTAGAAAATGGTGTTTTAAAATTAAATAATATATCTGAAGATGAAGTTTTATTAAGTAAAAAACAAATAGCTAAATTATACAATGAAGATGAATATATTATAGCTAAATATTTAAAAAATAATGTAGGTTATAATAATTTTAAAAAAGTTAAGTTATATAATTTAGATGTTATAATCAAAGTAGGTTTCATGGTTAAAAATGAAGAATGTGAAAAGTTTAGAAATAATTATGAAAATGTAATAAAAGAGTATATAACAAAAGGATATGTTGTAAATAGCAAAAAAATAGATTACTTAAAAAATATAGTAAAAGAAAATAATGATATATCAAATAATATAAATAAAATTATTGAAGATGATGAATTTACTGATATTTTTAAAATAACTAAATCTTATACTAATGCTTTAAATATGTTAGAAAAATATGATAGTAATAAGTTAAAAAAACCTATGGGAAATAAATCTATTAGGAAAATTGAATATAGTATGTGCAAAGAAATAATTTTAAATATGCAATTACAAGAAAGTTCAAAAATATTTGGTATTGAAAGAGATATGGGTTTAGATTCTATAATAAATAATATATATCAATCTTTTAAAGGTAAAGATGTATATCCTACAATAGAAGAAAAAACTTGTAACTTTTTATATCTTATTGTTAAAAATCATGTATTTATTGATGGTAATAAAAGAATAGGAGCAATACTTTTTATATATTTTCTTAACTTTTATAATTTATTTAGAAAAAATAATGCTAATGTTATATCACCAGAAACACTTATTATTGTTACGCTATTTATAGCTCAGTCTAATCCAAGAGAAAAAGAAAGTATAATAGATTTATTAATGAATTTATTGGATAATAGTAATTAATTATAACAATTTAAAAATATTTATCATAAAAGTACTTTAATATAATATATTGTAATAAAGTATTTTATGGAGGTATAAAAAATGGAGAGAAATGACATATATAAAGATATTCAGTCAAGAACAGGTGGGGATATATATTTAGGTGTTGTAGGTCCTGTAAGAACAGGTAAGTCTACGTTTATTAAGAATTTTATGGAAATGTTTGTTATTCCTAATATTGAAAATGAGTATAAACAAAGTAGAGCAAAAGATGAACTGCCACAAAGTGCTGCTGGTAAAACTATTATGACAACAGAACCTAAATTTGTTCCTAATGAATCTGTTGAAATAAAACTAGACAATAATGTGAAACTTAAAACTAGATTAGTTGATTGTGTTGGATATTTAGTAGAAGATAGTTTAGGATATATGGAAGGAGATTTACCTCGTATGGTAAAAACACCATGGTCTGCTGATGAAATGCCATTTGCAAAAGCTGCTGAAATGGGTACAAAAAAAGTTATTTCAGATCATTCTACTATTGGTTTAGTTGTAACTACTGATGGAACTATAACTGATATAGATAGAGATTCATATATTGGAGCTGAAGAAAGAGTTATAAAAGAATTAAAAGAAATACATAAACCATTTGTGATTATGCTTAATTCAACTCATCCAAAAGCTGAAGAAACACTTAAATTATCAAGAGATTTAGAAGAAAAATATGATGCTCCTGTAATTGCTACTGATGTACTTAATTTAGAAGAAAAAGATGTAACAGAAGTTTTTGAAAAAGTATTAAATGAATTCCCTATAACAGAAATAGGTTTTAGATTACCTAATTGGTTTAATATATTAGATTTTAATCATTGGCTTAAACAAGATATGATAGGAATAGTTAAAAATACATTTGATAAAGATCATTCTATAAGAGAAATAAATGATATTGTTTCAAGAATATCTGGTGAAAATGAAATGATAGATAAAATAACAGTAGATAGTGCTAAAATGGAAGATGGAAGTGTTAAAATAAATGTAGATATTAAGCCATCAATGTTTTATAGAGTTTTAAGTGAAGTGTCTAATACTGATGTAATATCTGATGGTGATATATATAAATTAATGAGAGAATATGCTGCTACTAAATATGAATATGATAAAATAGCACTTGCTTTAGATGAAGTAAGAATTAAAGGTTATGGAATAGTAACTCCACAAATAGATGAATTAAAACTTGAAGAACCTGAAATTGTAAAACAAGGAAATAAATTTGGAATTAAATTAAAAGCTAGTGCTCCTTCAATTCATATGATACGTTGCGATGTAGAAACCGAAGTATCACCAATTGTAGGTAGCGAAAAGCAATCAGAGGAATTAGTAAAATATTTACTTAGTGAATTTGAAAATGATCCTAAAAAAATATGGGAGTCAAATATATTTGGAAAATCTGTTCATGAACTTGTAAATGAAGGCTTACAAAATAAATTATATAGAATGCCAGATGAGGCACAAATGAAATTACAAGAAACACTTCAAAGGATAATAAATGAAGGAAGTGGCGGTTTAATCTGTATAATATTATAATTAATAATTATAATTTAAATAAACTTAAATATTATTGTGAAATATTATTTAAGTTTATCTTTTTGTTTTAAAAAATATAATTTAATAAAATTTCTAATGACTGTTATTGCATATATAGACAATATATGGTATAATTATTAATAGGTGGTTTTAATGAGTATAGCAAGATCAAAAGGTACAAATGATATATTTTTTGATGAAATTAAAATATGGGAATATTTAGAAAAAAATATTAGTGAAATATGTAATAAACGTAATATGTGTCAAATAAGAACACCAGTATTTGAAGATACTTCATTATTTTGTAGAAGTGTTGGAAATGATACAGATGTAGTTAGTAAAGAAATGTATACATTTTTAGATAAAGGTGGTCGAAGTATTACTTTAAGGCCAGAACTTACAGCAGGTGTTGTAAGAGCATATATTGAAAATGGATTTTCTAGTATGCCATCTCCTATAAAATTATGGTATATCGGAAATATGTATAGATATGAAAAAATGCAAAAAGGTAGATATAGAGAATTTACTCAATATGGTATTGAAGTATTAGGAAGTGATTCATATTTAGCTGATATGGAAGTTATTTGTACAGGAGTAGAATTATTTAAAAAATTAAATTTATGGGATAAGTTGACTTTAAAAATTAATTCTATTGGTTGTAAAGAATGTAGAGCAAAATATATTGAAGTTTTAAGAGGTTATTTAAAAAATGATATTGAGAATATGTGCGAAGATTGTCAAAGAAGATATATAAAAAATCCTATGAGAATTATAGATTGTAAACAAGAAAAATGTAAAAAATATAAAGAAAATATACCTATGATTACAGATTATTTATGTGATGATTGCAAAAAAGATTTTGAAAGTTTAAAAAAAGCGTTACGAGATATTAATGTTGAATTTGAAGTTGATAAAACTATTGTTAGAGGTTTAGATTATTATAATAAAACAGTATTTGAATTTGAATCAAAAGATTTAAATATAGCAGTAGGTGGTGGAGGTAGATATGATACTTTAGTTGAACTTTTAGATGGTATACATACTCCAGCAGTTGGTTATGCTTTAGGAATGAATAGAATTATACTTCTTTTAAAAGAATATAATTTATATAAAGAAGAAAAAAATATAGATATATATTTTACATTATTTGATTCAAATAATTACGTAAAAATATTTAATATAGTTAATACTTTAAGAGATAGAGGATATATTGTAGATATAGATATATGTAATAAAAGTTTTAAAGCACAAATGAAATATGCAAATAAAATTAATGCTAAAAATATTTGTATTATAGGTGATGATGAAATTGAAAATAATACATGTCAATTAAAAAGCATGAAAACTTCTGAGCAATGCGAATTAAAATTAGATACAGATGTTATAGATAATTTTTTAAAAGGTGGTAAAATATAATGAATTTTAAAGAAAAAATATTAAATAAAAACTTATATGATAATATTAATGAATATAGTGAAAAAGAAGTTATGATATGTGGATGGATTAGAAATTTAAGAGATTCTAAATCAGTAGCTTTTATTGAATTAAATGATGGTAGTTATTTTAAAAGTGTGCAAGTTATAATTGAAGATAATATTTCTAATTTTAAAGAAATTATATCTTTAAATATAGGTGCGAGTGTTATTGTTAAAGGAACTTTAAAATTAACACCTAATGCAAAACAACCTTTTGAAATTAAAGCAAATCAGGTAGAAATATCTGGTTTATCAACTCCTGACTATCCACTACAAAATAAAAAACATTCAATGGAATTTTTAAGAGAAAATGCACATTTAAGAAGTAGAACAAATACATTTTTAGCAATATTTAAAGTAAGAAGTATTCTTGCAAATGAAATACATAACTTTTTTGCTAATAATGACTTTACATATATTCATACTCCAATAATTACTGAAAGTGATTGTGAGGGCGCAGGCGAGATGTTTAGAGTGACTAATCTTCCAGCAGGAGAGTTAGACATTTCAAAGGATTTCTTTGGTAAACAAGCAAATTTAACTGTTTCAGGTCAGCTTATAGCAGAATGTATGGCAATGGCGTTTGGAAATGTATATACTTTTGGACCAACATTTAGAGCAGAAGATTCAAATACGACAAGACATGCTGCAGAATTTTGGATGATAGAGCCAGAGATGGCATTTGCTGATTTATCTAGTAATATGGAATTGGCTGAAAATATGCTTAAAACAGTTATAACAAATATAATGAAAAAATGTCCTTTAGAAATGAAATTTTTTAATGAATTTTATGATAAAGGATTAATAGAAAGATTAAATAACATTGTAAATTCTGAGTTTGGAAAAGTTACATATACAAAGGCAGTTGAACTTTTAATACCACATAATGATAAATTTGAATATAAAGTAGAGTGGGGAATAGATCTTCAAACTGAACATGAAAGATATTTAACAGAAGTTATATATAAAAAACCATTATTTGTAATTGATTATCCAAAAGATATAAAAGCATTCTATATGAAACAAAATAGTGACAATAAAACAGTTGCTGCTATGGATTTATTAGTTCCAGGCATTGGAGAAATAATAGGTGGAAGTCAAAGAGAAGAAAATCTAGAAAAATTAGAAAATAGAATGGATGAAATGGGACTTAAAAAAGAAGATTATTCTTGGTATTTAGATACACGTAGATATGGAACATGCCCTCATGCTGGATTTGGTTTAGGATTTGAAAGATTAATTATGTATATAACAGGTATTCCTAATATACGTGATGTAATACCTTTTCCAAGAACAGTAGGAAATTTGAAATATTAATAGTATATTTATTTGAATCTATTTTAGATGATACATTTAATTCAAATAGTGATATAGACAATGCTATTAAATATACTGATGATATGATATAATAAGTATTGAAATAGAAGTTCAAAAAAAATTATATGAATTATTAAAAAAGCAAAATATAAAAATCGAAATTGATGTTGTAAGTATGAATGAAGTAGGCGAAATATTTAATTTAGAAATATTAAATACTGGTAAACTTTTATATGAAAAATCTGAAGATTATACTAATAACTATGTATGTTATATAGAAAGAATATATATAGATGAAAAGTTTAAAAAGGATTACGAAAATAAACAATTTATAAAAAAATTAAAAGAAAGATATAAAGGGTAATATTATGAGTGAATCAGTTATAGCAGAAAAAATAAAAAATTTAGAAAATAATATATGATATTTTGCAAAATAATATTAATGATTTTAAGTTATATATAGCAGAAATATCTAAAATATTTAACATATAAGTGAAAGAAGGAAATAAAATGAACAAATATAGATCACATACGTGTAATGAATTAAATATATCAGATGTAGGCATTGAAGTTAAACTATCTGGATTTGTTAAAACTATAAGAGATTTAGGGGGATTTGTATTTTTAGATTTAAGAGATCATTATGGCATTACACAAATTACTACTCAAAATGAAGAAATAATAAAACAAATCAAATCTATTAATATAGAATCAACAATTTGTGTAACTGGAAAAGTTGCTAAAAGGCCATTAGAAAATATAAACGATAAAATGATAACTGGTGAAATAGAAGTTTTAGCAGATAATATAAAAATTCTTAATAATGTTCAATCAGATCTTCCTTTTGAAATAGAAAGAAGTAGAGAAGTAAAAGAAGATTTAAGACTTCAGTATAGATTTTTAGATTTAAGAAATGAAGTTATACATAAAAAGATAGTATTTAGAAGTCGTGTACTTAAAACG
Organism: Clostridia bacterium; assembly: GCA_036653755.1. Classification (GTDB taxonomy): domain Bacteria; phylum Bacillota; class Clostridia; order TANB77; family CAG-465; genus RGIG5057. The sequence continues at coordinate 11,009 of JAVVTJ010000010.1, read as the reverse complement.
CTTAGAGATAAAATGGATAGTATGGGATTTATAGAAGTTCAAACTCCAATACTTACATCATCATCTCCAGAAGGAGCAAGAGACTTTTTAATACCTTCTAGAATTCATCCAGGAGAATTTTATGCACTTCCACAAGCACCACAACAATTTAAGCAATTACTTATGATATCTGGTTTTGATAAATATTATCAAATTGCACCTTGTTTTAGAGATGAAGATCCAAGAGCTGATAGATCTCCAGGAGAATTTTATCAATTAGATTTTGAAATGTCTTTTGTAGAAGAAGAAGATGTTTTAAAAGTATTAGAAGAAGTAGCAAGTTATACATTTAAAACTTTAAGTGATTATGATATAACAGAGCCACCTTTTGTAAAAATTGCATATAGAGATGCTATTGATATATATGGCTCAGATAAACCAGATTTAAGAAATCCACTTGTTTTGACAGATGTAACAAAAGTATTTGAAAATACAGATTTTAATGTTTTTAAAAATAAAACAATAAAATGTATAGCAATAGATGCTTCAAAAGTAACAAGAAAATTTTTTGATGATATAGTTAAATTTAGTAAAGAAGAATTAAAACTTGCAGGACTTGCATGGATTAAAATAAATGAAGATAATACTATTTCTGGAAGTATAACTAAATTTATTGATGAAGAAAAATTAAATGAAATAAAACTGATAACAGGTGCTAAAGAAAATTATGGAATATTCTTTTTAGCAGATGAATATGGAAAAGTATGTAAAGATGCTGGAAATTTAAGAATTGAACTTGGAAAAAGATTAGAGCTTATAGAACAAAATATATTTAAGTTTTGCTTTATAGTAGATTTCCCTTTTTATGAGTTAGATGATAATGGAAAAATTGAATTTGCACATAATCCATTTTCTATGCCAAAAGGCGGAATTAAATCTTTAACTAATATGAAACCGTTAGATATTTTAGCACATCAATATGATTTAGTATGTAATGGATATGAAATAGCATCGGGTGCTGTTAGAAATCATGATACAGATATAATGGTAAAAGCTTTTGAAATAGCTGGATATAGTAAAGAGCATGTTGAAAATAAATTTGGTGCGTTATTTAATGCATTTAAATTTGGCGCTCCACCACATGCAGGAGCAGCACCAGGAGTAGATAGAATTGTAATGCTTCTTGCTGGAGAAAATAATATACGTGAAGTTATTGCATTTCCAAAAAATAGTAAAGCAAGAGATTTACTTATGCAAGCTCCAAATTTTGTATCTGAGCAACAACTTAAAGATGTACATATACAAATAAAAAATAAATAATAATAAGGGGAAAATATGAAAATAACAATAATCGGTACAGGTGCATATGGTATTGCACTTGCAAAAACATTGCATTTAAATAATAATGAAGTAAGTATGTATACTAAATTTGAAGAAGAAGCTGAGAATTTGAATTTAAATCATGAAAATAACAAATTACTGCCAAATGTTAAGATACCGTTAGATATAGTTATAACTACAAATTTAGAAGAAGCTTTATTAAATTCAAAATTAATTGTAATGGCTGTACCTTCTAATTCTGTAAGGGATGCAAGTAAGAGTTTAAATAAGTATATAACTAAAAATCAGATAATTTGTATAGTTACAAAAGGTATTGAAATAGGTACTTTAAAATTAATGTCAGAAGTAGTTAGTGAAGAAGTAGAGTGTAATAATATTTGTGTATTGTCAGGACCTTCTTTTGCAGGCGAAGTAGCAATTGGAGCAAAACTTGGTTTAATTGCAGCAAGTGATGAAATTAATTTATGTAATATAGTTAAATCAGTATTTGAAAATAAAAATATAAAAGTTGAAATATCAAATGATATTATAGGTGTTCAAGTATGTGCAAGTGCAAAAAATGCTTTTGCAATAATAATGGGTGCTATAAATTTACAAACAGATTCTACAAGAGCTACTATGCTTACTATACTTCTTAATGATTTGAAACAAATTTTAAATGTATTAGGTGGAAAAAGTGATACTATATATACTTATGCGGGTATTGGGGATTTTTTACTTACTTGTATGAATGAAAAAAGTAGAAATTTTAAATTTGGTACAATACTAGGAAAAGGTAATAGTGTTGATAAATGTTTTGAGATAATGGGTATAACAACAGTTGAGGGAATATATACACTAAATTCAATATATGAGTTAATGAAAGAAAAAAATGTACATATAAAATCAATAGATATATTATATGATGTAATATATAATAATGGTTCTGTAAGTAAATTATTATGCTGCTTAGGGCTAGATTTGTAAAATTATATAGCATAGCAAAAAATAGTGATATTTTGAGCAAAATTGAAAGTAGCATATAAGTTCCAGCAATATTATAAAATTACAGCTGGAATATATTTTTAAGTTAATATATATTAAATTAGGTATAACAAAGGTAGTATTTAAAAATATTTTTAAACAATAGATATTAAAGATAATTTGTGATAAATGTGCTAGATTAAAGCACTGATTTGTGGAAGCTAAAATAGCTTTCCCTAGTGGGCTAGATTTGTGGCATGTTGCATCATTACTAAAAGTAAAAACAACTTCATACGTACTGCTTTTAAGGGCAAATTTAGTATGCGTTCTCCCGTACCCCGAGACATAAATATTATATACCTATCATGTATATATGTCAAGAAAACTATTAGAAAATCGTGCGACAAATTTCGACGCTATTTAAAAGTGATTGTAAAAGCTATAATTTTTTACAAAGCTAGCCCTAAGGAGGAATTATGAGATTAGATGTAAATGATAATAAATTGAATTTAATTAAAATAGAGGCAAGAAAAAATTTTGTTCCTATCATTCAAGATGATTCAAGAAAACTTATAGAAGTTATATTAAGTATTGTGAAACCTAAAAGAATTTTAGAAGTAGGTACTGCTGTTGGATATTCTGCATCTATTATAGCTAAATATTTAGAGATAGATGAAACTCAAAAAAAAGATAGTTATATAACTACTATTGAACGAAATGATAAAAGATTTAAAGAGGCAACTAAAAATATACAAGATTTACAATTAACACAATATGTTAATATTGTATTTGCAGATGCGGTAGAATATATGCAAAATTTAGATAAAGAGGGTATGTATGATCTTATATTTATAGATGCAGCAAAAGGTCAGTATATGAAGTTTTTAAAAGAAGCTAAAAGATTAGTAAAAAATACTGGTGTAATAATTGCAGATAATGTTTTATTTCAAGGTAGAGTTTTAGGTGAATATAATGAACATAGAAATAGAACAGCTGTTACAAGATTACGTGAGTATATTGATGATATAAATAGTGATAAATCTCTTACATCAGTTGTATTAGATATAGGTGATGGAGTGGCTATTAGTGTAGTTAATAAGTAAAAAATAAAAAATCTCTATTTATTTAGAGATTTTTTATTTTTTCAATTAAGATTTCACCAAACTTTCATGAAAAATTCTTTACAAATAAATAGTTCTGTGATATAATATTTTTACATACGAAATATTATTTTAATGGAGGTAAAAATGAGTGATAATAAAAAAGTAGAAGAATTAATTGGAGTTTTAATGCAATTTAAAAAAGTGCAAATAAAAAATATTATGTTTAAAAAAAGTCTTACACATAATGAAAATTTAATTTTATTTATACTTCATAATTTATCCAAAGAAAGTTGTAATATACCGTTGTCTATTCTCAGAGATAAAATTATGCTTGCTCCATCTACAATAACGCCAATTATAACGTCTCTTGAAGATGATGGTTTTATTGAAAGATATATTGATAAAAAAGATAGAAGAAATATATTTTTAAAAGTTACTGAAAAAGGAAAAGAATATACAAAAGAAACATTTAAATGTATTTCTACTAATATTGGAAAATATATTGAATATATGGGAAAAGAAGATACAAATGAAATAATTAGATTAATTTCTAAAACTACAGAGTATTTTAATGAAAGGAAAGAAGAATAAATGAAAAAAGTTTTAAGTTATTTAAAACCATTTGTTATACTTATTATAGTTGCTATGGCACTTATATTTGTACAATCAATGGCAAATCTATATTTACCAACTCTAATGTCAGAAATCGTAAATGAAGGTGTTGTAAAACAAAGTATAGATACAGTATTTATGTATGGGAAAAAAATGCTTCTTATAACACTAGGAGCAATGGTATGTAACATATTTGCTACATATTTGTCTTCTATAATTGCAGCAGGTTTTGCTAAAAAATTAAGAAAAGGAATATATGAAAAAGTAGAGAAGTTTTCATTAAATGAATTTAATAAAATTCAAACATCATCATTAATTACTCGTACAACAAATGATGTTACACAAATCCAAAATTTAACATTAATGATGATACGTATGATGTGCCAAGCACCTATGATGTGTATAGGTGGAATAATAATGGCTGTTTCAAAAAATTTAGAATTATCAGTTTTATTTATAGTTGTTATACCACTTCTTTTATGTGTAATAATATTTTTAGCTGGTAAGATAGTACCACTTTTTACGGATATACAAAAACGTACAGATAAAATAAATCAAATAGTAAGAGAAAAATTAACTGGAGTTAGAGTTATACGTGCATTTGGTACAGAAAAATATGAAGAAAAAAGATATGATAAAGCAAATAAAGATATATATGATATATCACTTAAAGCATCATATATTATGTCGAGCTTAATGCCTATGATATTACTTGTAGTAAACATATCAACAGTAGCAGTAGTATGGTTTAGTAGTTTACTAATAGGTGATGGTGCACTACAAATAGGAGATATGATGGCATTTATGCAATATGCAATGCAAGTATTATTTTCAATTTTAATGGTAACAATGTTATTTATAATGATACCAAAAGCTATTGTTTCTGCTAAAAGAATAAATGAAATTTTAGAAACAGAGCCAGAAGTTAAAGATAATGGTATTGATATGGAAAAAGGTCCAAAACCTGGTGAAATTGAATTTAATAATGTTACATTTGCTTATGACGATAGTAGTGAACCAGTATTAAATAATATTAATTTTAAAATTAAAAAAGGTCAAACAGTTGCAATTATTGGTGGTACTGGTAGTGGTAAAACTACACTTTTAAATCTTATACTTAGATTTTATGATACAACAGCAGGATGTATAAAAGTATCAGGAATGGATGTAAAAGATATAAGTATAAAATCACTTAGAAATATGATAGGTTTTGTTCCACAAAAAACAACTTTGTTTTCTGGAACAATTGCTGATAATATTCGTTATGGAAAAGAATATGCAACTGATGACGAAGTAATTAATGCAAGTAAAATAGCTCAAAGTTATGATTTTATATCATCATTAGATAAAGGATTTGATTCTATTGTAGCACAAGGAGGAACAAATTATTCTGGTGGACAAAAGCAAAGAATAGCAATTGCAAGAGCAATAGTTAAAAAACCAGATATATATGTATTTGATGACAGTTTTTCAGCATTAGATTATGCAACTGATAAAAAATTAAGAAATGCTTTAAAAGAAAATACAAATGGAGCTACTGTTATAATAGTAGCACAAAGAGTTAGCACAGTTATAAATGCAGATAATATAATATTTTTAGATGAAGGTAGAATAATAGCACAAGGTACTCATTATGAATTATTTGAAAATTGTGAAGCATATAAAGAAGTTGTTATGTCACAAATTACTAAGGAGGAGGCGATGAGTAGTGGAAGATAAAAAAATAAATAAAGTAAAATTAAAAGGTGGACCTATGAAAGCTAGCGCACCAGTTGTTAAAGCTAAAAATTTTAAAACTACTTTAAAAAGATTAATAGACTATATTGGAAGATATAATAAAGCAATTATATTAGTACTTTTAGTATTACTACTTGGAACTATACTTTCAGTTATATCACCTAAAATATTAGGAAGAGCAACAACTGAACTTGGTAATAATATAATGCAAAAAATGGTGTATACTAATATGCAAGATACATTAAATAAATTGCCAGTTATGATTAAAGATAAATTACCAGAAAATTCAACTATTCAGACATTAATTGATATGAAATTAGTTCCTGAGGAATATTTGCAAAAAATTCCAGATGTTGCAAAAAATATATCACTTACAGTAGAACCTAAAATAAATTATGATTATATAGGTAAAGTATTATTAGTAATTATTTTAATTTATGTTGTAAGTTCAGGTTTTACATATATAGCAAGTAAAACCATGGCATATATATCACAAAAAGTTACATACAATTTAAGAAAAGAAGTAGATGAAAAATTAGATAGATTACCACTTAAATTTTTTGATAAACATACGCATGGAGAAATATTAAGTAGAGTAACTAACGATATAGATAATATAAATACAATGCTTCAAGAAAGTTTAGTACAATTATTACAAGCAATATTTACAATAATAGGAATACTTGTTATGATGTGTACTATAAGCTTTAGTATGACAGGTGTAGCTATTTTAATATTACCCGTAAGTTTAGTATTTATATCTTCTATTGTAAAAATATCACAAAAATACTTTGTAGCACAACAAAAAGTATTAGGTGATATAAATGGACATATTGAAGAAACTTATTCAGGAGATTTAGTTGTTAAAGCATATAATATGCAAGATAGAGAGATTGTTAAATTTGATAAAATAAATGATGAGTTATATAAACAAGGTTGGAAATCTGGTTTTTTATCAGGTTTGATGATGCCAATAATAAATTTTATAAATCATTTGGGATATATTGGAATATGTGTACTTGGAGCAAATTTAGCTATTAAAGGAAAAATGTCAATAGGTAATATACAAGCATTCATTCAATATACAAATCAATTTACACAGCCAATAGGTCAAACTGCGAATATGCTAAGCTTAGTTCAAGGAACAGTAGCTTCTGCTGAACGTGTATTTGAAATATTAGATGAAAATGAAGAAAGTTTAGATACTATAAATCCAGTTGAAATTGAAACAGTTAGAGGAAATATTTCTTTAGAACATGTTAAATTTAGTTATGATGAAGAAAGTACATTAATTGAAGATTGGAACTTAGATGTAAAGGCTGGGCAAACTGTTGCAATAGTAGGACCTACGGGTGCTGGTAAAACTACGATAGTAAATTTACTTATGAAATTTTATGATATACAAGGTGGAGATATAAAAATAGATGGAGTATCAATTAAAGATATGACACGTGAAGATGTAAGAAAAAAATATGCAATGGTACTTCAAGATACATGGCTTTTTAATGGAACAATACGTGATAATTTAAGATATTCTAAACAAGATGCATTAGATAGTGAAGTAGAGCAAGCAGCTTATTTAGCACATGCAGATCACTTTATACGTGCACTTCCTGGTGGATATGATTTTATATTAGATGAAGAAGCATCAAATGTATCAGGTGGACAAAAACAATTACTTACAATAGCAAGAGCAATTTTAGCAGATTGTCCAATGCTTATATTAGATGAAGCAACAAGTAATGTAGATACAAGAACAGAAGAATTAATACAAAAAGCAATGAATAAATTAATGCAAGGAAGAACAAGTTTTGTAATTGCACATAGATTGTCTACAATAAAAAATGCGGATATAATATTAGTAATGGAAAATGGTAAAATAGTAGAACGCGGTAATCATAATGAATTATTAAAACAAAATGGTTATTATGCTAAATTATATAATAGTCAGTTTAGTGAAGAAATAGCTTAAATAAAAAAGTTCTACAAGTTTTAAAATTTGTAGAACTTTTTTAAATTTATATAATATTTTTATTTAAAAATTGACATTATACTAGCAAGTCTTCCAATTCCTTGAACTTTATTATATAGCATAGGTAAATTATTTTTATCATTACCTAATATATTATATTCTTCAGTAACATTTATTAGTTTTAATTCTAAATTTGATTCTATTCTAATAACAGTAGATATACCATTTTCTAAAATAAGTAAAAAATTAAAATCTTCATGTTTACAAATAAATATATTTTCAAGATTTATTTTACTTAGATGATTAAATTTACTTTTTAATTTTGTAAATATATTTTCTATATTTTCTGCATCTTTATTTGATGTATTTAATATATTACGTAAATTTTTTAATTTTAAAAATACAGTGTTATTTAATAAATCTTCCATGTTATTGTTTAAATTATTAATAAAAGCAATTTCAGCAAAATCATTGTTAAATATAAGTACATATGAACTATCATTTTCATTATCTAATTCTAATAATCTTTTAAAATATGTGTTTTTGTATACTTTAGCATATCTTTCATTTGATAATATGTAATTTGCCAAAGAATATTTTATTTTACTAACAATATTTGTACAAGTTTGTTCATTTGAATGGATTATTTCATGAGATATTACAGTAGATATTTCTTCTTTTAAATTATTATTTTTAAGTACTAGCATACTATCTAATTTTTTTAAATTAATTACAAAATCTATTGATGAATAATGACTTTTTCTTGCTATTAAAGCATCTACTAATATAGTTTGTAAATTAGATATATCAAGTAAAATAGTATCTTCTAAGTCATTTATTGTTTCAGTTAAACTTTCATCTAAATTTATTTCTTCAAATTCATTATCATTATCTAGATCAGATTCAGGTTTTAACTTATTAAGTATAGTACTAATTGCAAGCTTTAATTTTTTTTCATTTTCTAAATATTTATTTAAAACTTCATCATTAGCAATACAATGTTTTTTTATATTAATATAATTTTCAGAAAGTAATTTACTAAAATAACATAATTTATTATAATTTGAATATTTTCTACTTGCATCATCTAATATTGTAAGAAGTAAATCTATATTTATTTTTTTAAAAATTTTATTTACATATTTTTGTGGATTATTGTTAAATAAATTATTATATAGTAGCTCTTCGTTTATATTCATAACAAAACAAAGCTGTCTAACTAATTTTCCTTCTAAAAAGTATATATCATTATCTGATACAACTTTACACCCTAAAAAGTCATTTTCATATGTCCTATATGAAGGAAGAATTGATAATGTAGTAGGTAATGTATAAAGTAGTCTACAAACTAAATTAGATATTATTGCTCTATTTAATCCAAAATTTTTATGTACTATTTTGTAGTTTACTTTTGAAATTTCAGATGTACTATATCCAACAGTATATGTTGTTTCTGATATTTCTTTCGTAGTTAAAATATACATAAGTCTCAAATAAACAGCTTGAATATTTGATAAATTTTTTAAATATAATTCTTTTTTCTGAGCATCATAATATCCAGATTTATAATCTAATCTTGAATCACCAGAAATTATTATAATATCTATGTTATCATACAACTTTTTAGATAGTTTATTTATATCAAATTTTGTTATATAACCAAACTCAATTAACTTATCAAATAAGCTTAAAATAATATCAATAAGCTTAGTAGGTAAGTTACACTTTTCTTCTAATTTTTTTAAATATTTATTTATAACTATTGCCATAATTTTATCCTCCGTACATGTTATAATTTTACAACAAAAAAGTATAAAAAACAAGTGATATAACAAAAAATGTATAAATAATTCATTATTTTTAAAATATGTATTGCTATTATATTAGGTTGAATTAAAAGTTAAATTCCCCTTTTAAGAAATTAGCGGGAATTTAGTATTGACAAATAAACTTTTGTTTGGTATAATAAATATTATTAAAAGGGGAATGATATATATGAATTTAACAGTTATATTAATTATTATTGTTATAATATTACTTGTTGTTATAATAGTTTTAAATACAAAAAAGAAAGATACATCAGTATCAAAAGAATTAATTCAAGAACTTAGCATTATGTTTATGCAAACAAGAGAAGAAATATCTAAAAATGTTGGAAATAAAATAGTTGAAACTAGTAATATTCAACAAACTGGTCTTACTAACTTAACAAATATGAATGAAAATAAATTAGAAAGTATACGTAAAACAGTTGAAGATAGACTTATGTTATTACAAAGAGATAATAGTGAAAAATTAGAAAAAATGAGAGTTACAGTTGATGAAAAACTACATAATACTTTAGAACAAAGATTAGGAGAATCTTTTAAACTTGTAAATGATAGATTAGAATCGGTATATAAAGGTTTAGGCGAGATGCAAAATTTAGCACAAGGTGTAGGAGATTTAAAAAAAGTCTTTACTAATGTAAAATCTAGAGGGTTTTGGGGAGAGGTACAGCTTAATAATATTTTAGAACAATTTTTGACTAAAGATCAATATTTATGTAGTGTTAAAACTAAACCAAAGTCTAATGATTTTGTTGAGTTTGCTATAAAATTACCTGGCAGAAATGACAATGAAATAGTGCTACTTCCAGTAGATTCTAAATTTCCTATTGAAGATTATACAAGATTAATTGATGCAGAAGAAATAGGAGATGTAGTTTTAGTAAATGAATCTAGAAAAAAATTAGAAAATAGCATAAAAATATTTGCAAAAGATATTGCAGATAAATATATAGAAACACCATATACAACAGATTTTGGTATTATGTTTTTGCCAACTGAAAGTTTATACTGTGAGGTTGTTAAAAATTCTGATTTATGTGAAGTATTATCACAAAAATATAGAGTAGTTGTGGCTGGCCCTTCTACATTTGTTGCACTTTTAAATAGTTTACAAATGGGATTTAAAACACTTGCTATTGAAAAAAGATCAAGTGAAGTATGGCAACTTTTAGGCATGGTAAAATCTGAGTTTGGTAAGTTTGGTGATTTATTAGATAAAACAAATAAAAAATTACAAGAAATATCTAATACAATGGATCAAGCTTCTAAAAAAACTAGGACAATTGAAAAAAAATTAAAAAAAGTTGAAGCTATGCCAATAGAAAATTCATCTGAATTCTATATGTTAGATAGTATGGAAAATATCGATGAACCTAATGAAGAAGCTATTGACGGTGAAAATCAAGATAATATTTAACATAATATGAGTAAAGTTTTAGTTGGCAAAAGTAGCAAAAAAAGATAAAAAAAGTT
>JAVVTJ010000009.1:0-30222 GCA_036653755.1 Clostridia bacterium | reverse complement strand
GTAAACTACTGTGTTGTAGGCTTTTTATCCTCAAAAAACTGTCAAACTTGGGATATTACTTTATATTGCAATACTTTTCACAACATTTTCTCTTTTTAGGGCTAGCTTTGTAAAATAATTATCAGTAGCTAATTATTTTACAAAGCTAGCCAGTTACACTATTTATTAAAATACTCAAACTGTAGTATATTTATATGTATTTAATATCTTTTTTCCTTCTTCACGTATATTTATTGCAGCATTTGTATCTCTATCTATGACTAAGCCACATTTTTCGCAATTATATACTCTTTCACTAAGTGCTAATTTAGTTTTAACATGTCCACATTTACTACACATTTTACTAGATGGAAACCACTTATCAACGTTAATTAATTTTTTTCCTATTTCTTGTAGTTTATATTTAAGCATTCTAGTAAACCTATAATAACTTGTATCATAGGTATTTCCACCTTTTACTAATTCAAATGCAATATCGCTTAAACTTAGTGTTTCTATAACAACAGCATCACACATTTTAGACAATGTTTTAGATAATTTGTGAAGAAAATCTTTTCTTTTAAATGCAATAGCTTTATGCAATTTTTGTATTTTTCTCAAGCTTCTATACCAATTTTTTGAAAATTTTCTTTTTCTTCCTAACTTTTTTTCTAAATATTTTAATTTTGCATTAGCTTTTCTATATGGTTTAGTATATTGGGGCATATTTCCATCACTATCTACAAATACATCTCCAACTTTAAAATCAAGTCCCATTACTTTATATATTTTTGCAGGCACTATCTCATTTATTTCTATGCATAGAACTATTGATACATAATACTTTCCAATTTTATCAGAACGTACTATACATCTTTTAATAACAGCATTTAATGGAAAGTTTCTATGAAATGTTATTTTAACCATACCAATTTTGGGTAATCTTATTTTATCAGCATTTATACGTATATTTTTATTTACTAAGCTTGTAACATAACTTGCTTTATCAGTATTACATTTAAATCTTGGAAATTTACATCTATGATCAAAATAGTTTAAAAATGATTTATTAATATTATTCCATTCAGCGCATAATGCCAAACTATCAGCAGTTTTTAAAAATGGATAAATTTTTTTTATCTCTGACACAGATGGAATCTCATATTTTTTATTGAATTTTTCTCTATCTACTACTATATTATTTTTTTCACATTTTTTTTTATATTTTTTATACTCTTTATATACAGTAATCTTATATTCTAAAAGTTTATTAAATATAAATCTAGAGCATACAAAATTATTTTCTATCTTTTCAGTTTGAATTTTATCTGGATATATCCTATATGTATATGTTAAAAATTTGAACATAAAAAACGTACTCCTTTAATAATGAATTTTAAAAGATTAATAAATTAAATTTTAATGAATTATGTGCGAAACGCGCTGATTTTCAAAATACAAGTATTTAATACTTGAACCCTAGTGGGCTAGCTTTGTGACAATTGATTCATGCGTAAGGTGCTATAAAATCACTATTTTAGCATGCTAACTCCAGTGCCCCTGGACACGTATATTATATACTACTACAATTAAAAAGTCAATATTTTTTTAAATAATTCAATCGCCTATTTATGACACAAAATCGGTAAGTCAACATAAAATAAAATGTTAACTTACCGATTTTACAAAGCTAGCCCTAAAGCTAGATTATTATACAAAAACAAAATATGCAAGTATTATTATACCTAATATAATTCTATAATATCCAAATGCTTTAAAATCATGTTTTTTAATATATTCCATTAAAAGTTTTATTACAATTATTGATACTATAAATGCCACTATCATACCTATTGCAAGCATAGCTATTTCAGTTCCAGTAAATGAAAAACCAAATTTCAATAATTTATATGCACTTGCTCCAAACATAACTGGTATTGCTAGAAAAAATGAAAATTCTGCCGCTAAACTCCTTGAAGTACCAAGTAGCATAGCACCTAATATTGTTGCACCAGAACGTGAAGTTCCAGGTATCAATGCAAGTATTTGTGCAATTCCTATAAAAAAAGCTGACTTATATGTAAGTTTTTTTAAAGTGTCTATTTTGGGTTCATCTTTTCTATTTTGATTCCACGTTTCCATTATTATGAACAATACGCCATATAATACTAATGTTATAGAAACTGTTGTATAGTTATAAAATAGCTCATCTATTTTATCATTAAATAAAAGTCCAATAACACCAGCTGGTATACTTGCAATTAGTACTTTAATCCATAACGAAATTGTACTCTTTTTTTCTTCTTTATCTTTTTTATTTGAAAAAGGATTAAGTTTATTAAAAAACAAAATTACAACTGCTAAAATAGCTCCTAGCTGTATCACAACAAAAAACATTTCTTTAAAAGCATCTGTAACATTTAATCTTAAAAACTCATTAACTAAAATCATATGACCTGTACTGCTAATTGGCAGCCATTCTGTTATACCTTCAACAATACCTAAAAAAATAACCTTTAAAAATTCTAATATTTCCACTACTTTCCCCCCATTATTAATTACTATATTATTGTAACACAAAATTATTCTATAATCAATACCAAAATACAACTTAGGGCTAGCTTTGTAAAAAAATTCAACGAATTTTTTTACAAAGCTAGCCCTAAGGATTTAGAATATCGTCATGTTTAATTCTTGTGCCCATTTTTTCTCATTTAAGTCTGTTCCACAATAGCCAAATACACCTTTTTCTATTTTAAAGTTTTTTCCATCTTTTGCTGTCATACTTGCTATAACTTCTTTTACTGTTCCTGCAATATTTGCACTATTTCCATCCCATACTGTTTTAGTTATTGTTGCTACATCAAATGTTCCATTTGTTTTAGAAAATTGTGACGCTACATATAGATTAAATTCAGAATTATAATTGTCAACATTTGATTTAAATGATGCTTGATTTGCTTCATTTATCGGATTATTGCTTGTTAAAGAAAGTATTACTGCTCCTGCTAATATTATTATGACGATTATAGTTACGACAAGTACAATCAAAGATATACCACTTACTTTTTTTCTATCTTTCATAGTATTATCCTCCTTTCCACACATATATATTATGTACATTTATTCTCTTTTTAATCTAAACATTTTCATATCTTTTGTATATAGTCCTTTTACTGCATCTTTTAACATTTTACCGCCAATACTACTATACAATATTCCATTGGCGCCAAATCCTAAATTACAAAAACAATTCGGCATATTTTCTATTTCATCAACTATGGGAAGTGTATCTACTGTATTTACAAAAGTACCGCTATATGCATATTCAATTTCTGGTTCTGATAAATTATAAAACATCCTATTTAAGCATACATTTAGTTTTGAATACTTATCTTTGCTTAAATTTTTTAAATAAGTTTCATCTTCCATTTTGCCACATAATTTAACATCTTCTCCGCCAAATATTATTCTTCCATCTTTTGTAAAACGTATATAGTGATAAGGTTCGCACATATCTTTAGCAACAAATGATGTATCTAATTTATTTAACTCTACGCACGGTTTTGTAACAATTGTAAATGTTTTGTATAGCGATACTATATTAGTTTGTATATATCTTAAAGCCGCTACACCATTTGTAAATATTAGTTTATCTGCTTTTATTTTAAATTTATTATTTGTAGCGCACACTACATTATCATAATTACATTTTATATTTTCTATATCAGTATTTTCAAATATTCTCACATTTTCAAATTTACTTAAATATTCTAAAAGCTCAGTTGTAAATTTATATGGATCTATATCAGCAGCGCCACAACTTGTTATAATTGCAGAATTTAAATTTATACTACTATTTTGATCTATAAATTTAACATCAAATCCTAATTTTTTTCTAAATTCATATTCTTTTATTATACTGCCTCTTTGCATTAATTTATTTGAAAAATATAAACTGTCTTTTCTTCTAAAATCTGATTTTTTGCCAATTTCTTTGTCGATATTTTCAATATCTGTTATCGCATCTAAACACAAATCATATGCTCTTTTAGCATTATTTAATCCTAACATTTTTTCTAATTTATTTAAGTCAATATCTAGTGAATACTCTAAAATAGCAGTCGCTGCTGCTGTACGTCCATATCCAATTATATTTTTCTCTGCTATTATTACATTTACGCCTTCTTTTGCAAGATAATATGCAGTAATTGCACCTGCTATTCCACCGCCTACTATAAGCACATCACATGAACAATCTGCTGTTATATAAGGATATGTATTTTTAATTTTATTTTTTTTTTGCCAAAAAACATTTCCATCTGTAAGATTCATAAATATCTCCACCTCTTTATTATATAATTACCAAATTTTAAAAAATTATACATTTTTATTCAGTATAAAAAAAATAAAATTACAAATAATATGTCTATACAAAAGGAGACTAAATTATGATAAAAAATAAAAAGTTAATAATATTATTTTCACTTATACTTATGATTATGCTATTTTCAAATATCTTTGCTGCTAACATTAAAAGTTATAAACCAAAATATGGTATAACTACTTCAAAAATAAATTTGAGAATTAGCAATAATACAGAAAAAAGTAGTATTGTACGTACTTTAAATAAAAACATTAATATAAAAATGATAGGAGAAATTGGTAATTTTTATATTGTACAACTAGCTAGTAATGAAGTTCGGTTTTGTTTCTAAAGACTATGTAAAAAATACTTCAAAAATGCCAAAGACAAAAATCTATCAATGCTTAGGTACATATTCTGCTACTATTTTAAATAATAATACCAATATTCGTATAGGACCTTCTACTAGTTTTGCAAAAGTAGGAAAATTAAATAATAGTGAAACTGTAACTGTTATTGGAAAAATTAATGATTTTCTTGTAATAATATTTCGGTAATAATAAAGTTGGTATGATTAAACAAAATTTAGTTAAAAAAACTACTATTAAAAACAATGAAAATGTACAAGATAATGCAAGTTTAATAATAAAATATATAAACGATAAAAGAAAAGGTAATGGAATTAAACCTCTAATTATAAATAGCAAACTAAATGAAATAGCTGTTTTAAAATCACAAGAAATGATCAAAAAAGATTATTTTTCGCATACTTCTCCCTCATATGGAACCCCATTTAAAATGATGAAAAATTTTGGCATAACTTACAAAACTGCTGGAGAAAACATTGCTGGAAATACAACAATGAAAAAAGCAGTAGATAGCTGGATGGCATCTGAAACTCATAAAAAAAATATTCTATCAAATGCATACAATTATATAGGTGCTGGAGCTACTATAAGTGATAAATATGGATATATAATTGATGTAATGTTTATAGGTAAATAAAAACAAGGTGCTAAATCTTAAAATTTAGCGCCTTATTTTTGGGTATATTACAAATTTTACAAAGCTAGCCCTAAAGCTACTTGCTCGCTTCCATTATTTGTGGTGCAAGTTGCTTTTTTCTTGAAACAACCCCTTCTAAAAATGCTCTGTTGTTATTTAATTTTACATTAAACGCTTTTTCTATAACGTCTACTTTATTACCAAGTACAATTATTTCAGAGTTACAGTTTATAATATCTGTTACTGCTACTAAAAATAGATCTAATTTCTTATAATTTATCATGTTATTCATAGATACTTCTATTTCAGCTTGTCTACTTAATATGTTATTTAAATCAACCGCATTTATTTGTGCAATTTCAACTTTAAGTCCGATTACAATCAAACTGTTTTGAATCAATTTTAATTAATTCATCACTTGAGAGCTCGCTTAAATCAGCTCCTGCTTTTAACAATTCTAAACCATATGTATCAATATCAATATTTAAACTTTGTGCTAATTCTTTGGCTACTTTTTTATCTAAATCAGTAGTTGTTGGAGATCTAAAAAGTAATGTATCAGATATCATAGCACTTAAAAGTAATATATTTACTTTTATGTCATTAAGTCCATTTACCTCTTTTAAAAGTCCATATAATATAGTAGATGTACTTCCAACTGGTTTTGCAATATATTCTAATGGCTCGCTTGTTTTAAAATTATCAATTTTATGATGATCAACTACCATTACTATTTTTGCATTTTCAATATTTTCCACACTTTGTGAAAACTCATTATGATCAACTAGTGCTACTTTTGCCTTATCTTCTACTTTTGTTATAACTGGCATATCTACGTTTATTCCAAATTTGTTAAATACAAATTTTGCCTCTTTATTAAGTTCACCTAATTTTACTATTTCAGTTTCAGCGTTATCTCTCAACTTTAATAAATGAGCTAATGCAACAGTGCTTGCTATTGTATCTAGGTCTGGATTTTTATGTCCAAATATTTTTATCTTTTCCATAATTATTCTCCTTTTTTACTATCTATTACTTTAAGTAATAATTCATTTACTATCTTAGGATTTGCTTTTCCTTTTGTTTCTTTCATTATTTGCCCTACTAAATATCCTATTGCTCTATCTTTTCCAGCAAAATAATCTGATATAGATTGAGGATTTATATCTACTATTTTTTTCACTACTTCCATAATAGCATCCTCATCTGTTATTTGTACTAAACCTTTATCTTTTACAATTTGCATTGCATCTTTTCCTGTTTCAAACATCTCTATAAACACAGTTTTAGCTATTGCAGAAGATATTACTGAGGTATCAATTAATTTTATTAAATTAGATAAATTCTCTGCTGTAACTTTACTTTGAGTTATGTCAATACCCTTTTCATTTAACATTTTTGAAAAATCTCCCATAATCCAATTTGATACTTGTTTAGGATTTTTGCATAACGCTACAGCTTTGTCAAAAAAGTTTGCTAGTATTTTAGAATTAGTTATTTGCATTGCATCATACTCAGATAAGTTATACTGATTAATATATCTATCGCGTCTTGCATGAGGCATTTCAGGTAAGTTTTTCTTTATATTTTCTATGTATTCATCTGATAGAATTATAGGTGCTAAATCTGGTTCTTCAAAATACCTATAATCATGAGCATCTTCTTTTGTTCTCATTGCATATCCATAACCTTTAGCATCATCAAATCTTCTAGTTTCTTGATAAATTTTTCCACCATTTTCTAATTCTTCTATTTGTCTATGTATTTCAAATTCTATTGAATGCTCAATTGATTTAAATGAATTTAAATTTTTAGTTTCTGTTCTAGTTCCAAATTCTAAAGCGCCATATTTTCTAACAGAAAGATTAACATCACATCTAAGTGATCCTTCTTGCATTTTACAATCACAAACTTCTATGTATTCTAATATTCCTTTTAAAGTTTGCATATATTCTACTGCCTCAGCAGCACTACGCATATCTGGCTCTGATACAATTTCTATTAAAGGAACTGCACATCTATTCATATCTACCAAAGTTGCTCCTGTAAAATCATCATGTATTAATTTACCTGCATCTTCTTCTATATGTATTCTTGTTATTCCTACTTTTTTATGTACACCATCTACTAATATATTAATATGCCCATGTTCACATAAAGGCAAATCATACTGTGACGTTTGATATGCTTTTGGTAAATCTGGGTAAAAATAGTTTTTTCTATCTTGCTTAGAAAACTTAGCAATTTGTGAGTTTGTTGCAAGCCCCATTTTAACTGCATATTCTACTACTTTTTCATTAAGTACTGGAAGTACTCCTGGCATTCCAGTACAAATTGGGCAACAATGAGTATTAGGATCAGCGCCAAATTCTGTAGAACAATTACAATATATTTTTGTTTTAGTAGCAAGCTCTGCATGTACTTCTAACCCAATTACTACTTCATATTCTTTTAATTTATCTTCCACTTATACTCCTCCTATACTATATTAGGTTTCATTTTATGAAACTTCGTATTTTGCTCATATGTATATGCTACTTGTAATATTTTTTCTTCTTCAAATGCTGGCGATATAAACTGCAATCCTATTGGCATTTTATTGCTATCAAATCCACAAGGTACTGATATTGCAGGAAGCCCAGCTATATTTACTGGAACAGTATATATATCTTCTAAATACATCTCTATTGGATTGTTTGTTTTTTCACCGAATTTAAATGCAGTATTTGGAGCTGTTGGAAGTACTATTAAATCTACTTCTTCAAAAACTCTTTTAAAGTCATTTATTATTAATGTTCTAACTTTCTGTGCTTTTTTATAATACGCATCATAATATCCGCTACTTAAAACATAAGTTCCAAGCATAATTCTTCTTTTTACTTCTTCACCGAATCCCTCAGTTCTAGAATTTTTATATATATCTAGTAAATTTTCAAATTTATCTGTTCTATATCCATATTTTATGCCATCATATCTTCCTAAATTAGAAGATGCCTCTGCTGTTGCTATTATATAATAAGTTGATAATGAATATTTGATATATTCTAGATTTATTTCTTTTACTTTTGCTCCTAGCTCTTTTAATTTGTTTATAGCAGTTTCATATGCAAGTTTTACATCACAATTTATACCTTCTTTTAAAAATTTAGTTGGCAATCCTAGCGTTATATTACTTACATCATTTTTTAAAGCTTTTGTATAATCTTTTTTAGGAAGATTTACACTTGTTGTATCTTTAGCGTCATAACCTACTATTGCATTTAGCATAATTGCCATATCTTCTACATCTTTTGTAAAAGGTCCAATTTGATCTAATGATGATGCAAAAGCAATAAGTCCAAATCTAGATACTAAACCATATGTAGGTTTCATACCTACTGCACTACAATATGATGCAGGTTGTCTTATACTACCGCCTGTATCACTTCCAAGAGCTGCAAATGCAATATCACTAGATACACTAGCTGCACTACCACCACTTGATCCACCCGGAACTCTTGTAATATCCCATGGATTTACAGTCTTTTTAAAATATGAACTTTCAGTAGAAGAACCCATTGCAAATTCATCCATATTGGTTTTTCCAATTATGATTGCACCTAATGCTTCTAAATTTTCTACTACACTTGCATCATAAATAGATACAAAATTTTCTAACATTTTTGATGCACAAGTAGTTTTGACATTTTTAGTGCAGATATTATCTTTAATAGCAATTGGTACTCCACCTAAATAGCCTATATCTTCGCCACTATTTAATTTAGTTTGAAGAATATTAGCACGTTCATATGCAGATTCTTTTGTTAAGGTTATATATGCATTTATATCTTTATCAATAGCATCAATTCTATTATATATGCTATCTAAAACGTCAATAATTTTAATTTCTTTTGATTTTATTTTCTTTGCTATTTCATGAATAGTTAAACTATATAACTCCATTATTCCACCACCTTTGGTACACTAATACAACCTGACTCTTTAGTAGGAGCATTTTTAAGTATTATATCCCTATCATATGAAGCGTGAACTTCATCTTTTCTAAACACATTTACATTTTCTAATATATGTGTTGTAGGTTTTATATTTTCTGTATTTAAATTATTAATCTCATTTGCCATATTAACAATATTTGTCAAATCTTTAGAAAATTTTTCTATTTCATTTTCACTACAATTAATTCTAGCTAAATCTGCTATATGTTTTACTTCTTCCTTTGATACGTTCATAATTTGCCTCCAATTCAATATTTAATATTATATATCATAAAAGTGCAAAAATCAAGAAAAATATAAAATTCTATTATTTTAGGGCTAGCTTTGTAAAAAATAATATATTGTATAAATAGTTGACATAATATATTAAATGTGTTATAATATTAATAGAGTAAATTTTTATACTCTTCAAAAAAATTTGGAGAGATAATATAATATCTCTCCAACTAAAAAACAGGAGGATATTATTATGAAAAACATTAACAACTATTTTTGGTTCTGCTTTGGTGGAAAGTATGATGTTGGAGAATTACATTCTGTAGCTACAATTGAAACAATTGATTTTCCTTTTGAAGAAGAAGCAGGATATGGCGCAGCCATAAGAAAAAATCAGGAAGTTGATAACTTTGGGATGTACAAAGAAATTACAGCAAATCTTTATGTAAGCAGTTCATTGATACTTACAATTGAATTTGCTACTGCATTAGGTACTAAATCAATGAAACAGGAACTTACAGAAGGTAATAATACTTTAACTTTTGTGATTCCGAAATATGATGGAATAAAAGAATTTAAGTTTTTTGTTAGCCATCATGATAATCGCAAACTTCCACTAACAGAATTTAAAATAATTGATTGGACGCTCAATTAATTTTTTTAAATTTAACTATCAAAAAGTCAGGAATTATTTTTCCTGACTTTTTATTTATACTTTTTTACAAAGCTAGCCCTAAAGCACTTTAAATGTTTCTTTTTTCACAATTCCTGTTGTGTTTATATAAAAGTCGTGCAAATTTATTATATTTTCTACCTCTGTTGATAAATCAAAAACCTCATAACAATTTACAACATATCCATTAAAATCATTTAAATCTAAAAATTCATTTACTCTACTAATAAACTTTTCTTTTCCTGCTACTACAAATACAAATGTTTCTTTTTCATAATCATTTATAACTCTTTCATTAAGCCATTCAGTAAAAAAAGTTCTATCTTGCATTTTAGTATAAAATTTTGAAATAATATTTTTTAACTTTTTTTTCTCACTCTTTTCATTAATATACACAACTTTGACATCATTTAACTCATTTGAAATAAAGTTATTAGCAATTATACATGAGTGTGTATAATTTACTGTAAAACAACATAATTTAATTTTATTCATCTTTTGTATCAACCCCTTATACAATAATTTTAACACACTTAAAATTATATGTCAACGAAAAAAAACAGCTAATTTTATACAGTTTTAGCTAAAAAAAGAGAATTAAGTCTTCTACTTTTTTACGACACTAGCATATCTTTTTATTCTATATTTTTTGCTGTTTTTCGTCAGTGTAATTTAATAATATTTGCAAATAATATATTCAGGTGATTAAAATTGAAATCTTTTTTTAAAAAATATAATTTACCATTTTTAATATGTACTTTCTCAATAATAATTTTAAGTACATATATTTCTTTAAAGTTATATAATCAAAACAAATTATCAAATGAAGCTTTTAGATTACATGTTGTTGCAAATAGCAATGATATTAATGATCAAATACTAAAATTAAAAGTATCTAATAAAATCGAATCATATATAACTGATATAATAAAAAATTGCAACAATAAGCAAGCTATCTATATTAAAATATCTGAAAATATTAATCAAATACTAAATATTGCAAATACCGAATTAAGAAAAAATAATATCGATTACTCATGTAAAATAAAACTTGGGAAAATAAATTATGAAGAAAAAGAAAATATATATATAAAAATGGATAAATCTGCATATGATAGCGTTCAAATACTACTTGGAAATGCAAACGGAAATAATTATTGGAATTTAATTTTTCCAGATAAAAAAAATATTCAAAAGTTATCAGGTTTAGAAAATATATTACCTAACATATCAAAGTTATATGAAAATAATCAAATAATTGAAGAAAAAGAATATACATTTAAAGTTATTGAAATATTTAACAATTTATTAAATTTAGTATAAAAAGTAAAATTTTGCACATATTATATTTAGAATATATTTGGAGGTATTGGTATGAAAATTATAAATAGCATTATATTAGCAATTTTAATTATCGGAGCTATAAACTGGGGATCAATTGGTATATTTAAAATAGACTTAGTTGGAACTATATTTGGCGGTATGACTTCTATCATTAGTAGAATAATATTTACATTGGTAGGTATCGCTGGTCTTTGGGGATTTACATTCTTTACTAAAATGGATAGAGACTAAATAAAAAGGCATCATTTTTTACTTGATGCCTTTTTATTATTTTTTATATTGTTCATAAAGTAATATTGATGTAGCACATGCTACATTTAAAGATTCTGTTGAATCACTAATTGGTATTTTAACTAACATATCACATAAATTAGTCATCATATCAGAAATACCATTTGATTCATTTCCTACTACAATTGCGCATTTTTTATTAAACAATTTATCGTTAACGAATGTATTGCTTTGAAGTGATGTACCTATTAAATGATAATCATTTTTCTTCAAAAACTCTATATTTTCTTTAATTTCTTTTTCATTAATATATATAATATTTACTCTAAATATTGAAGCCATTGTTGAACGTAATACCTTTTGTGAATACACATCTGCTGTACCACTAATACATATAATATTTTTTACATTAAAACTATCTGCTGTTCTTATAATAGTTCCAACATTTCCAGAATCTTGAAGTTTATCTAGTATTAAAACATTACTTGATACATCAATTTCATTTATTGTTTTATTATTAATTTTAATAACTGCTAGAATTCCTTGAGTATTTACTGTTTCAACAATACTTTTAAAAACATTACTATCTATATTTATTATTTCAATATCACTAAACTTTTCTATTTTTTTAAGTAATTCTATTCCACCATTTGCCTCTTTAAGAATCATATTAGAGTAAGCGATAGACACAATATCTACCGCTTTTTTATTATAAATATCTAATAATTCACTAACTACTTTTATGCCTTCTAAATAATATTCATTATACTTTTGTCTAAACTTTTTTTCATTTAGATTTCTAATATATTTTACTTTTTCGTTTGATTTACTAGTTATAATCTCCATATGTTATTTACCATAAATATCAGTTTCTGGATTAGAATTCGCTTTTATTCCAGTTATTTTTTCAACTAATTTTTTAAGAATGTTATCATCAACTTTTAAATTCAATTTTTTTGACATTTCATCTATTTTTTTAGAAGCAATAGCTTCTCTTTCACTATCTGAATTAATTCTTCCATTTACATTTTTTTCTTCTAATTTGATTATATGATAACCATAACTTGCTGTTACAACTCCTGTTGTTTTACCAACTTCCAAACCTTTTACTGCTTCTACATATTCTTTTGATGTATTATTATCTAAATACATTTTATATAATCCACCATTATTTTTTGTTGAATCTTCAGATAATTCTTTTGCAAGTGTTGCAAAATCTTCGCCTGCATTAACTCTTACAAGTGCTGCATCAATTTTTGCTTTTACTGCTACTTTTTGTTCATCTGTTGTAGCATTTTGAGTAGTTACTACTATATGACGTGTAATAAATTCTGTCATATCAGTATCTTCTCCATATGTTTCTTTTATGTATTTTGATACATCATCATCTGGTATTTCACTTTTAACCTTAGCTATATATGCACTTATTATATAATCATTGTAATATAATTCTTTCATTTTATTAGGATCAATACCTCTATTTGCAAAATCTTTTAATTGATCCTCATTAGTAAACAATTCATCTACTTTTTTCTTGTCTTCATCACTTAATTTTACACCAGCTTCTTTAGCTTTCATGATTAATATTTTATCAGTACCGGCTTTTTCAGCTATTTGCATAGGTATATCATTTGGATTATATCCATATTGTTCTAGCATTGGTGCAAATGTTTTATAATACATTGTATATTCTGAAGCATTCAAACTTCCACCATCAAATTTTGCAACTGGTTTCATATTATTATTCCAATAGAAAAATCCACATATACTTAAAGCTACTACAACTACTATTATAGTAATAGCAATTATTATCTTCTTATCTATATCCATTCCTAATTTTACTTTTTTAACTTCTTCTCCTGAAAGTGCAACTTTTTCTTTAACAATTTTTTCTTTTTTAATTTTAGGTTCTTTAACAGTTTTTACTTTTTTAACCTTAACTTCTTTTTTATTTTCTTCCATTTTTATCCCCTTTTCCTATAAATATTAAATATATTTTCATATATATATATCACAAATAAAGTATATCATTTATAACATATTTTGTCAACATTAGCTATTAATATCTTTTAATTTTCATCAAAATTTCATTTATATTGTAAATTTTAAACAATACTAAAACTAATTTTTAACTTTTAATAATATATCTTTTAAGTTTAAGTTTGCAAATAACAATATATCATTAGAATTTATATAATATTTTAATTTATCTTTTGTCTTTTCAGATTCAAACATTAGATAATTATTTTTAATATATACTTTTGTTATTCCTATCTTTCTACATAAATTACGTATTTCTACTATTTGAATTAAATTATTTACTTCTTTTGGTATATCTCCAAATCTATCTAATAATTCATCTACTACTTCCATTGTTTCTTTTTCATCAGACATTTCTGATATTTTATGATACATAGTTATTTTAGTTGCTAAATTATTAATATATGTATCTGGTATATATGCAGATACTGGTATATCAATTTTAACTTCTATTAAATCAATATTATCTTCTAATTTTCCGATTTTTTCTTGTTTTATAGCCTTTTCTAGCATTGCTAGATATAACTCATAACCTACTTTTGCCATATGTCCATGTTGAGCTTTTCCTAAAACATTTCCCGCTCCACGAATTTCTAAATCCCTCATAGCTATTTTAAATCCACTACCAAATTCAGTAAAGTCTTTTATAGCTTTTAATCTTTTTTCTGCTACTTCACTTAAAACTTTATTTTTCTTGTATGTTATATATGCATATGCCAGACGTCTAGAACGTCCTACTCTTCCTCTTATTTGATACAAAGTAGCTAATCCTAATTTATCAGCATTTTCTACAATTATAGTATTAGCATTTGGAATATCAATTCCTGATTCAAGTATTGTTGTACATACAATTACATCAATTTCATGATTGGTATATCTAATCATTATATCTTCAATATCTTTTGGATTCATTTGTCCATGTGCATATTCAACTCTAGCTTCTGGAACTAGCATTTGAACTTTTTTTGTTACTTCTTCAATATTATCAACTCTATTATTTATATAGAAAACTTGGCCATCTCTAGAAAGTTCTCTTTCAATTGCGCCTTTAATTATTTCACTATCATATTCTAAAACATAAGTATGAACTGGCATTCTCTCAAGTGGAGGCGTAATTAATGTACTCATTCCGCGTATACCTATCATTGACATATGTAATGTTCTAGGTATAGGTGTTGCAGTCATTGATAAAACATCAATATTTTCTTTATATTCTTTTATCTTTTCTTTATCTTTTACACCAAATCTATGCTCTTCATCTATAACCAAAAGGCCTAAATTTTTAAATATAACATCCTTAGATAGTATTCTATGTGTTCCAATTACAATATCAATTTTACCATTTTCTAAATCTTTGAGTATTTTTGTTTGCTCTTTTGAAGTTTTAAATCTCGATAGCATTTCTACTTTTACACTAAACTTTTCCATTCTAGTTTTAAATGTGTTTGCTTGTTGCAGTGAAAGAACTGTTGTAGGTACTAAATATGCTACTTGTTTATTATCCATAACTGCTTTAAATGCAGCTCTTATTGCTATTTCTGTTTTACCATAGCCTACATCACCACAAAGAAGTCTATCCATTGGTCTTATATTTTCCATATCTTTTTTTACTTCATCTATGCTAATGCTTTGATCTTCTGTAAGTTCATATTCAAAACTATCTTCAAATTCTTTTTGCCATGGAGTATCTTTTGAAAAACTAAATCCTTTTGCTTTATCTCTTTTTGCATATAACAAAACAAGTTCTTTTGCTATTTCTTCTAAATGTTTTTTAACTTTTCTTTTAGTAGTAGCCCATTCTCTATTTCCCAAATTACTAAGTTTTGGAATAGTATCATCATCACACATATATTTTTTAACACTATCTAATTGTGAAATAGGTACAAATATATGTGATTCATTTAAATACTCAATTTTAATATAATCTGCTATAACGCCTAAAACTTCAACACTTTCTATTCCATTATATATTCCTATACCATGACTTTCATGTACAACATAATCTCCAACTGATAAGTCTTCAAATGAATTTATATTACTGCCAATTATACCTGTTTTTTTTGTATTTTTGTTTTTTATTACACTTCCTTGAACTTGCTCTACA
Source organism: Clostridia bacterium (assembly GCA_036653755.1). Lineage (GTDB taxonomy): Bacteria > Bacillota > Clostridia > TANB77 > CAG-465 > RGIG5057. Next base: position 14,269 of record JAVVTJ010000009.1, on the reverse strand, counting down.
ATAACAGATAAATTAAAATCATCATAATCATAGCCATTTGAAAGTATACCCTGCATTATGTATATGCTACCTTTTTTAAGTTTTTCATCAGATATATTTTCTATTTCTTTTACATGAATTTTACTATCTAGTAAGAAATTTTTAATCTGATTTACTCTAACTTTTGATGGATATACAAGAAGAATTATATTTTCTTCCCTGGATTTGATGTCCTGTATAAGTATATCCATTGAGCTACGAAAAAAGTTGACTTCTCTTGCACTAAATATTACCTCATTTCTTTTAGCATGAAGTACTCTATCTGTATTCATTCTTTCTAAATACACATTTACTTGATTTTTAAATTTATTTTCTATATCTTCATATGTATACGTTTTATGCGCATAGGGAATATATAAATGGTTTTTATCACTAAGCAGTTTTAAAGTTTCCATATTTTCAAATACTATATACTTAGCCTTTTCAATTGATTTTACTGGCTCATCAATATATATTGTATAACCTTTTAAATAGTCTACAAATGATATACTTTCTTCAAAGAATATTTCAAAATATTTATCAATTATATTATTTTCATTGCCGTTTTCTATTACTTCAATATCTCTTAAAATTGTATGTTTTAATTCACTTGTTATATTACTACTATCAACTAATTTTTTTAACTTTTGAGTAGCTATTTTTAGTTGTTTTTCTGATAAGTTAAATTCACTTGCAAATGAAAGCTTAAACTCTTTTACATTTTCTAAACTTCTTTGAGATACTACGTCAAAGCATCTTATACTATCTATTTCATCTCCGAAAAGTTCAATTCTATATGGAAGATCATTATTTATTCCATATATATCTATTATTCCACCACGTATAGCAAACTGCCCTTTTCCTTCAACATTTGCGCATCTTTCATAACCGAAGTGATATTAGGTTAGACATTACTTCATTTATATCTACTTTACTTGCTTGTATAAACTTTAAATTTAGATTTTTATATGAATCTATTGGAAGCATTTTTTGAAGCAGAGCATCTATTGTAGTTACTATAACAATATTTACTCCACTTAATATTTTTTCAATTGCTTGCATTCTAGCGTTTTGAGTTTCTTTACTTTCAGCTTCAACATCATAATATACCATCTCTCTTGCAGGAAAGTATACAATTTCTAATTCACTATAAAACTTTAAATCTTGAACCATTTTTTTAGCTTGCATATTATTTGTACAAACTATACAAGAAGGTTTATTGCTATATACATTTAAACTATATACCATATGTGCCTTTTGACTGTCAGTAAGGCCAAAAATGCTCAAATCCACTTTTTCTTTTTTTATTTCATTTAATAGTTTTAAATATTTACTGTGTTTTGGCAAATCTACTATTAATCCGTTCATTTTATCCTCCTAGTATCCATAATTTTTAAATTTGTATACTTTTGTATTTATATATTTTTCTAATTTTTCCATAAATTCTTCTGACTTAATTTCTCCATCTGCTACCATATTAAGACCTTTTTCCCAACTTGCAGTAAGCTCTGGATTTAACAAATCGCTCATTGATGATTTTACTATATCATAAATTGCTTCTCCTTTTTTTGTTGGAGTTAATATTTGTGTCTTTTTATTTGAAGCTATATATCCTATTTTTTCTAGTTTTTTTATTATTTCTGCTCTTGTTGCACTTGTTCCAATTCCCGCAGATTTTATTTGTTCACGAAGTTTATCATCTTCTATAAGTTTACCTGCGTTTTCCATTGCTAAAATCATAGAACCCGAATTATATCTTGTGGCAGGAGAAGTTTCTCCGGTTTTTATTTCAATGTTATTTAAAGTTATCTTTGCACCTTTTTTTAAAGTTTTAAGTAAATCCATATTACTTTCTACTATCTCTTCTTCTATTTTTTCTTCTGATATTTCTTCTTGAATTTTATTTTTTTTAATTTCTTCTTTTTCTTTATTTAAAACTTCTATATATCCCTCTTTTATACATACTTTTCCAGATGTATAGAAGCATTCTTTTTTTTCATCATCACCTAATATATCAATTGTTACATTTATTTTGCTAAATTCTGCTGGCGGATAAAATATACATAAAAATCTAATTATTATCATGTTAAATATATTTTTTTCTAAATCAGTTAAGTTATTGTAATTTTCAAAACCTTGCCCTGTTGGTACTAATGCATAATGGTCAGTTACTTTTGCATCATTTACATATTTTGTTTTAATTAGTGATGTTGGATATTTTTCTGCTATCATTTTATTTAATATTTCTTTTATATACTCTTGTTTATTTCCTTTAACTAGCCCATTTAAATTTTTGCTTATTTCTTTTGCAGCAGACGTAGATAAAACTCTTGCATCTGTTCTAGGATATGTTAAAAGTTTTTTTTCATATAACGACTGCGCAGCTTTTAATGTATCATCTGGGCTTATTTTAAACCTTTTTGTGCATTCATTTTGAAGCTCTGCTAAATTAAAAAGTAGCGGTGCATTTTCTTTTAAAGTTTTTTTTGTTATTTCTGATATACAAGCTGTGGCTTTGTTTTTTAATATATATTCTCTTGCCTCTTTAGCATTGTTTTCTTTTAGAAAACCAGTTTCATTGTACAGCAAAGGAGAGCTAAAATACTTAGAATTTTCTTGTACTTTAAAGTCCGCTAAAAATCCTGTTTCAAAAGTTCCTTGCAATTTAAAGAATTGAAGTTTTGTAAAGCTGGCTATATCTCTTTCTCTATTTACTATCATACCTAAAACACAAGTCATTACTCTACCTATTGATATACTAGCTTTTTCTTCTTCCATTTTTTTAGCTAAACTTTTGCCATAAACAACTGACAATACTCTTGAAAAGTTAATACCTATTAGATAGTCTTCTTTAGCTCTTAAATACGCACTACTAGCCAAAGCATCGTAAGTACTGAGCGCTTTGGCATCTTTTATTCCATTTAAAATTGCTTCTTCTGTTTGTGAATCTATCCAAACTCTTCTTTTGTCTTTACATTTAACATTTGCCATAGAGTCTACTAGCCTATATATGTATTCTCCCTCACGTCCTGAATCGGTGCACACATAAATAGTTTCAATATCATCTCTATTTAGTAATTTACTAACTATATTATATTGACCAGAAACTGCATCTATGACCTCATATTTATATTCTTTTGGTATAAAAGGAAGAGTTCGTAAATTCCAAAATTTTAGTTTTTCATCATACTTGTCTGGATAACTCATAGTGATTAGATGTCCTACGCACCATGTTATAACATAATCATCGGATTCTAGATAACCATTTTGTACTCTTGCATTTATTTTAAGTACTTTTGCAAACTCCTTAGCTACACTAGGTTTTTCAGATATAATTAATTTTTTAATAGCAAACACCCACTTTAAGTTAATATTATACAATAAATTTAAAGGAAAATCAAGAATGTCCGCTACTTTCGGGTTAGCTTTGTAAAATTTGTATTGGCTCGATGCCAATACAAATTTTCTGCTACGCAAATGCATGATAAACGTATCACTTAAATATATAAATTAAACGCAAAAATATGGCTTCTTTAAACATATTTTTAAAAAAGTTTATATATATAGTAATTAACTATACTTTTATACATAGATACCGCTTTGCTTAAATATTAAATTTAAGCAAAGTAATATAACTTCTTTTAATGCTTTTTTAAAAGAAATAGTTAAATTATTTAAATTTTAAAATTAAAAATTTGATGTAAAATCTACATCTGGATCAAAATACAAGTATCTATTATACTTGAAACCCTGTGGGTTAGCTTTGTGACAAATTGATTCATGCGTACGGCGTAAGGTGCTATTTTAGCATGCTAATTCCAGTGCCCCTGGACATTAAATATTATACTACTTATACTACTAATATTCAATATATAGCTTGAAAAACTCATCGACAAATATCTACTATAAACTATGAATATTACATAAAAATTGCACAGACATTTAATCTGTGCAATTTTTTTACAAAGCTAACCCTAGAAGCTCTTCTATTGTCGTTATTACTTTTACTCCTAACTCATTTGCTTTAACAAGTTTGCTTCCACTATCTTCACCTGCTACTAAATACGTTGTCTTTTTAGAAACGCTAGAAACAGCTTTACCACCATTTTGCTCTATTATATTTTCAATTTCACTTCTTGTATATCCATCAAAAAAGCCTGTTATACAAATATTCATTCCACTTAATTTATCAGACAGTAGCTCTTTTTTAGTGCCTTTTAAATTAACACTTGCATGCTGTAATTTATCAATTATTTCTTTTGTTTTATCTTTACTAAAAAATTTAACAACTGATGTAGCCATTATATTACCAAAATCCGAAAGCGATGATAATTCGTCTTCACTTTTACTCATAATATCATATATATCACTACTATTTTCAGCCAATATTTTAGCTGCCTTTTTACCAATATTTCTAATTCCAAGTCCAAATATTAACTTATCTAATGAATTACTTTTACTTTTATTTATACTTGATAAAAGATTATTGATTGACTTATCTTTAAAATTATTTACACTAGTTAAATCTTCATATGTTAAATAATATATATCAGAAAAATCCTTTATTTTACCTAAATCAATAAGCTGCTCTGTTACGCTATCTCCAAAACCTAATATATCCATACAGTCTCTTGATGCAAAATGCAAAATGCTTCTATATATAAGAGAAGGGCATTCACTATTAGTACATCTTATATCAACAATATCTTCATCTACCTCTAATATTTCTGAGCATACTGGACATAAAGTAGGCTTATTTACTACTATTTCAGTTCCATCTCTTTTATTAGTTAATATGTGATCTATCTCTGGTATAACATCTCCTGCTTTTTGTATTACGCAAGTATCACCAATTCGTACATCTTTATCTTTTATATAATCAAAATTATGAAGTGTAACACTAGATATTGTAGAACCTGCAACTCTTACTGGCATTAATGTAGCCATTGGAGTTACTTTTCCTGTTCTTCCTACTTGCATTATTATATCTAATATTTTAGTTTCTCTTTGTTCTGGTGGATACTTATATGCAATTGCCCATTTAGGAACTTTAACTGTTGTTCCTAAATTATTTCTAAGTTTTAGATTATTTACTTTAACAACCGCTCCATCTATATCATATTCTAAATTATCTCTTAATTTACCAATTTTTTCTATTGCAGATATTACTTCATCATCTGTTTTACAAAGTCTAGAAAACTCTAATGTATGAATACCAAGTTTAGAGCAATATTCTAAACTTTCACTATGCGTTACAAAACTTCCAGTTTCATATTTTTGTACATTAAACACAAATATATTTAATTTTCTATGTTTTACAAGCTCAGTATTTAATTGTCTTATAGTGCCAGCTGCAGCATTTCTTGGATTTGCTAATATTTTTTTATCATTTTTTAACAATTCTTCGTTTAATCTTTCAAACTCAGCTCTTGGAAGATATACTTCTCCCCTTACTTCAATTGTATCATTTGTAGGAAGAAACTGAGGAATACTTTCTATACACTTTATATTTTCAGTAACATCTTCCCCTACTAAACCATCACCACGAGTTGATCCTCTAATTAATTTTCCATTTTCATATTCTAAGGATACAGAAAGCCCATCTATTTTAGTTTCGACTACAAATTCTATACTACCGCCATATTCATCTCTTACTTTGTCTAAAAACAAAATTATATCTTCAAAATTAAAAACATCTTGCAGACTTTGCATTGGAACTTCATGTTTTACATCTGTAAATATACTTTTATTTTCTCCTCCAATTTTTTGTGTAGGAGAAGCACTATCTATACTTTCAGGATATTTTAATTCTAATTTTTTATATTCCTGCGTTAATTTATCATATTCAAAATCAGAAATTTCAGGTTCATCATTTTCATAGTATAATTTATTATGATATTTAATTTCCTCGCGTAATTTAATCATTCTTTTTACTTCTTCATTTTTTATATTATCACCAAACATATCTATCTGTTCCATATTTACCTCTTTCTATTTTAAAAAGCTTGTAGTAATCATATTATTTACCGTATCTGCAATATTATTTATAACCTTATTTACTTCAATCATTACTTTTGGATATGCTAAAACAAATAAGCAAAAAAATACTATTATAACGATTATAGTCTCTATTTCTTTTATAATATTGCTACTTTTAAAAGTATTTCTATTAGTCTTTACTTTTTCTCCTAAATCAGCAATATATTTATCATCACCAAACATAAATTCCTCCTTAAATAATATAGTTATAATATTTGTATATAAACTATATTATTTATATACATAAAGATCACTATAAACTCATATCAACTTAATTATATATATTTACTTTTATAATAAATAGTAATATAATATTTATAGTGTTAGATAGTTTTTACTTTCTTCTTGTATCTTATACAATCATTTTACCATAATATACGTACATATTCAATACTTTTATACTAATAAACAAAGCATTAGTATAATGATTTAATTATTAGTATATAAAAAAATGTTTAGAATATTAATTCTAAACATTTTTTTGCTTAACTTTTGGATTAATTTAAAAGTCCATTTAAATAAAGTTCTTCTTTACAAATTGCATCATATAACATAACTAGTGGGTATTTCATTTTATATACTTTTATGCAATATTTTGTTTCCTCTACTTTATCTTTTTTATTTTGTACTAAATCTTTTAAATTAGCATCTGTTGCATTCTCTTCAAGGTACCATTGTTGATTGCAAAGTGCAATCCAACCATAAATTTCTGGATTTTGTAAAATCAATTGTTTTTTTTGTAATTTAACTTTTTCTAAACGTTGTTTTATTACAGTAAAATCTAGTGCAGTATTTTCTTGTAAAATCATGACCTTCTCTCCTTTGTTATTTATTACTTAATCTCACAATAACAACATGTTAAGTATATTACTTAGCATAAATAAATATATCTCTTTATATATTATATCATATCTGTCAAATAATATGATATATCATTTATTAAATTTTGTCTTTAAAGTATAATTTCTTGACTTAAACTAATTTTAGATATATAATATGTACATAAAAGGAGGAAGTTTTATGATAGAAATAAGATGGCATGGACGTGGTGGTCAAGGCGCGAAAACAGCTTCGTTATTACTTGCAGATGCAGCATTTAATACTGGAAAGTTCATTCAAGGATTCCCAGAATATGGGCCAGAAAGAATGGGTGCTCCAATTACTGCATACAATCGTATAAGTGAAAATGAAATTAGAATTCATTCAAATATATATGAACCTGATTTTGTAGTTGTTGTTGATGATTCATTAATTGGACCTGTTGATGTAGCTAAAGGATTAAAAAGTACAGGTGCTATACTTGTAAATACAAGCAGTACCTTAGAAAAAATCAAAGAAAAATTAAAAGGATATTCTGGAAAAGTATATATTTTAGATGCAACTAAAATAAGTTTAGAATGTTTAAAAGCTAACTTTCCTAATACTGCACTACTTGCAGCTATTATTAAAATCACAAATATAATGGATAAAGAAACATTAATTAAAGATATGGAAGGATCATTTAAACATAAATTTTCTAGAAAACCTGAAGTTATACCTCCAAATATGGAATGTTTAACTAGAGGTTTTGATGAATTGATAGGAGGATAATTATGAGCGATATGTCTAACATTACAAGTAACGTTTTAAAAGACGGAAATTCTGTAAACTTTAAAACTGGTGATTGGAAAAATCAAAGACCTATACATGATAAAGAAAAATGTAAAAATTGTATGATGTGTGTACCTTTTTGTCCAGAAGATTGTATTGTACATAAAAATGGTATACTAGAAGGAATTGACTATGACTTTTGTAAAGGTTGCGGAGTTTGTAGTAAAGTATGTCCTTTTCATGCAATTGAAATGAAATCTGAGGATTAAGAAAGGAGCTAAAATAATATGGCAATTAGAGAAAGATTAAGCGGAAATGAAGCAGTTGCTACTGCTATGAAACAAATAAATCCAGATACTGTTGCAGCATACCCTATTACACCTTCTACTGAAATACCACAATATTTTGCAAATTTTGTAGCTAATGGAACTGTTACAACTGAATTTATTCCAGTTGAAAGTGAACATAGTGCAATGTCTGCTTGTATTGGTGCATCAGCTGCTGGTGGTAGAGTTATGACTGCTACATCATCACAAGGTTTAGCACTTATGTATGAAATGTTATGTATTGCATCAGGCTTACGTTTACCTATTGTACTTGCTGTTGCAAATCGTGCAATTTCTGCACCACTTAATATACATAATGATCATTCTGATTCAATGGGAGTACGTGATTGTGGATTTATACAGTTATATTGTGAAAGTAATCAAGAAGCATATGATAATACTATAATGGCAGTTAAAATAGCTGAAAGAGCTAAACTTCCTGTTATGGTATGTTTTGATGGTTTCATAACTTCACATTCTATTGAAAATATAATGTTAATTGAAACTGAGGATGTTAAAAAATTTATTGGAGAATATTTACCAGAGGAATATTTATTAGATGATAACAGAAATATATCTATTGGTCCTTTATCTCTTCAAAATGATTTTTTTGAACAAAGAAAAGCTGTTGCTGATGCAATGAGAAATTCTAAACAAATTATCGAAGAAGTATCAGAAGAATTTTACAAATTAACTGGTAGAAAATATGGACTATATGAAAAATATATGTTAGATGATGCTGAAATTGCAATAACTGTACTTAATTCAACTGCTGGAACTGCAAAAGATGCAATTGATATATTAAGAAAACAAGGAATTAAAGTTGGTCTTTTAAAACCTAGATGTTTTAGACCACTTCCATTTATTGAAATTCCTAAGGAATTAAAACATTTAAAAGCTTTAGCAATTATGGATAAAGCAGATAGTGTAAATGGATATTCTGGACCACTGTTTTCTGAAATTACTTCTGTAATGTATAGTAGTAATTTAAATATACCTACTATAAACTATATTTATGGATTAGGTGGTAGAGATATTAAAATTGAAAATATTAATGAGGTTGTAACAGATTTACAAAAAATAGCTAAATTAGGTAAAATTGAAATGACTACAAAATATTTAGGAATAAGAGGTGAATAAGATATGGCATATAATATAAAAGAAATGGTAAATAAAGAATCTAGACTTGTTGGTGGACATAGAATGTGTGCAGGTTGTGGTGCACCTCCTACTGTAAGAACTGTACTTAGGGCATTAAATCCAGAAGATAATGCAGTTATTGCTTCTGCTACTGGTTGTTTAGAAGTTTCAACTTGTATATACCCATATACATCTTGGAAAAATTGTTCATTTATACATAGTGCATTTGAAAATGCTGCTGCAACTATTTCAGGAGTTGAAAAAACATATAATATATTAAAAAACCGCGGAAAAATAACTAAAAATACAAAGTTCATTTCTTTTGGTGGTGATGGTGGTACTTTGGATATTGGTTTACAATCTTTATCTGGTGCTATGGAAAGAGGTCATGATATAACATATGTATGTTATGATAATGGAGCATATATGAATACTGGAACTCAGCGTTCTTCTTCTACTCCACATTTTGCAGATACTACTACATCTCCTGCTGGTAAAAAAGTACCTGGAAAATCACAAATACGTAAAGATTTAACAGAAATAATGGTTAAACATAATTTACCTTATGTTGCACAAACTGCACTTATTGGAAATATGAAAGACCTTTATGAAAAATCTGAAAAAGCAATATATACTGAAGGTCCAACATATATGTCAGTTCTTTCTCCTTGTCCTAGAGGCTGGGGGTATCCTACTGAAGATTTACAAACTATATCAAAGCTTGCAGTTGATACTTGTTTTTGGCCTTTATATGAAGTAGTAGATGGTGTGTATAAAATTACATATAAACCTACAAAAAAACTTCCAGTTGAAGATTTTTTGAAAATGCAAAAAAGATTTAAACATTTATTTAAAGAAGAAAATAGATGGATGATAGATCAAATACAAGAAGAAGTAGATAAAAAATGGAATTATTTATTAAGACAAGAAGAAACACAAAATTAATTTAGGGTTAGCTTTGTAAAAAATGTACAGATTAAATGTCTGTACATTTTTTTGAGAATAGTTGTAATTTAAGGTAAATATTTGTCAGCAAGTTTTTTAAACTAGATACTTAATAGAAAACATCTCTTAACTGATTCTAATTTACACAGTATATTCGATATCTCCTAATTAATACACCCAAAAAATCGTCTGATTTTCTTATGAATCTCAAACGATTTTTTATATACTTTTTAATATTGTCTTGCTGTATATACCATATGTTTAGCTGGTTTTCCACATATTGCACATACATCAGATATATGTTCTTCTTCAAATGGAATGCATCTTATAGTAGATGAAGTAAGTTCTTTTATTTTATCTTCACATTCAGTACAACCACACCACATAATTTTAACATAACCTTGTTTTTCTTTAAATATGTTTGTATATTCTTCTAATGTTTTAGCAGTATATGTATGTTTTATAGTATTATCTTTTGCCATTTGTAACATATTTGATTGTATATCAATTAATAATTTAGAAATTATTTCTTCTAAGTCTTCTAATTTAACAGTTTGTTTTTCAAAAGTATCTCTTCTAAATACAATACAACTTTCATTTTCAATATCTTTTGGTCCTATTTCTATTCTTACTGGAACACCTTTAAGTTCCCAATTATTTAGTTTATATCCAGGAGAATATTCTTCTCTTACATCCGCTTCAACTCTAAATTTTTTACTTAATAAATTTTTAATTTTTTCTACTTCATTTAATACATTATCTTTATGTTGAGCAAATGGAACTATAACTACTTGAATTGGAGCAATATTTGGTGGAAGTTTAAGTCCTCTGTCATCTCCATGTGTCATTATTATTCCACCAATTATTCTAGTAGACATTCCCCAAGAAGTTTGATATGCATATTCTTCTTTTCCTTCTTTGTTTTGAAATTTTATATCAAACGCTTTAGCAAAATGATTTCCAAAATAATGTGATGTTCCTGATTGAAGTGCCTTTCCGTCATGCATTAAAGCTTCTATTGTATATGTAGCTTCTGCTCCTGCAAATTTTTCTTTTTCTGATTTTTTTCCTTTTATAACTGGAATCGCTAAATATTCTTCACAAAAATCTGCATAAATTTTATGCATTTTTAATGTTTCTTCTAATGCCTCTTTAGCAGTAGAGTGCAACGTATGACCTTCTTGCCATAAAAATTCAGCCGTTCTTAAAAATGGTCTTGTAGTTTTTTCCCATCTAACAACATTTGCCCATTGATTTATAAGCAAAGGTAAATCTCTATGTGATTTTATCCATTTTGCATACATAGTACATATCATTGTCTCAGATGTTGGGCGTATACATAATCTTTCTGTAAGCTCATTATCTCCACCATGAGTTACCCAAGCAACTTCTGGTGCAAATCCTGCAATATGTTCTTTTTCTTTATTTAGTAATGATTCTGGTATAAGTAATGGAAAATATGCATTTTTATGACCTGTTTCTTTAAATTTTGAATCTAATACTTTTTGAATATTTTCCCACAATTCATATCCGTATGGTCTTATAACCATAAAACCTTTAACTGGTGCATAATCAACTAATTCTGCTTTTAATATAATATCTGTATACCAATCTGCAAAATTATCATCCATTTTTGTTAGTTCTTTTACATAATTTTTATCATCCATAATTTACTCCTTTTTTAGATTTATAATTTTTTTCATATATATAATAAATTATATCATATATTTTTTTCTTCTGCAACCTTAGGGCTAGATTTGTAAAAAAAGTATGAAACATATATTAATTCTACAAATCTAGTATTTTTTATCAAAATTTGTCGTACGATTTTTTCTTAATTTTCTTGACATATATATATGACAGTTATATAATATATATAGTCTCGGGGTACGGGAGTTCGCATACTAAATTTGCCCTTAAAAGCTGTACGTATGAAGTTGTTTTTACTTTTAGTAATGATGCAACATGCCACAAATCTAGCCCACTAGGGAAAGCTATATTAGCTTCCAAAAATCAGTGCTTTATCTAGCACAGTTATTCTAATTAAATATATAAAATTATGTTTAATAATTTATTTTAAAATACAAATATTATACAATTTTAAAATATATCATTAAACAGCACGTTTGTTATGTCAATTTATATATGACATAGCCTATATTGTTATACTCAAATATTTATGCTTATCTTACGTACTAATGTGCTACAAAGCCTATCATATAACGTTAATTTCAAGTTACGCCGCTACTTATTCAAAATATCACCTATATAATTTTACAAATCTAGCCCTAAATTAAATCCAAACTGATTTTTCCTATTCTACCGTTTTTGAAGTCATCTAAGAATATCTTTGATGTTTTATTTAAGTCTATTTCTCCTTTTGATATTAGACAACCTCTTTTTCTTCCTATTTCTTCTAATATTTCATAGTCTGTTTTTTCAAAATCTAAATCAATTAATTTATATTTTTCTTTTAACATTAATCTATATTTATCTATTCCTACTAATAATTTAATTCCAGCTACTGCTAATTCTTGAACGTCTAATATCTCTTGCTTTATATTTCCAGTAAGTGCAAGTTTAAGTCCTGCATTGTTATCTTCTAGTCTAGGCCACAAAAGTCCTGGTGTGTCTAATAGCTCAATATTTGTACCTACTCGTATCCATTGTTTCCTTACAGTAACACCAGGCTTATTTCCTACATTTGCAGAGTTTTTATTAGATATTTTGTTTATAATAGTTGATTTACCTACATTTGGAATTCCAACTATTAAAGCTCTATATATTGGAGTTATTTCTATTTTCTTATTTTCATATTTTTTTTCATAAATTTTATTTCCAACTAATTTTATTATATCTAAAAGTTTAGATATATTATTGCCTTCTTGAGCATTAGTTAAAACTACATATATACCTTTTGATTCATAGTACTCTTTCCATTTTATTAACTCTTGTTTATCTGCAATATCTGCTTTATTTAAAACTACTATCTTTTCTTTTCCCTCAGCCATTTCATCAATTATATAATTTTGACTTGATTTTGGAATTCTACTATCTAAAACTTCTATCACTATATCAATTAATCTTAAACTATCTCTTATTTCATTTGTAGCCTTTACCATATGACCTGGATACCAGTTGATAACGTTTTTTTGAACCCCCCCTTGATCTTCATCTTTTAATTTATTTTGTTTTCTTTCTTCTCTTTTTTGATACATATTTTTTGCCATTTTAATTACCTCCTTCTTTAAAATATTTTTCTATTATTGATAGTAATTTAACTTTATTATCATTAAATTGGGTTTTTCTATGTCCATTAGCACCAGATGGATGTGGAAACCCTAAAAGACATTGCTCTCTTTTTATTCGACCTTCATTTATCATTGTTTCTAATACTTCTTCAACAGCCTTACCTAATGGAATAATAAATGTGTTTGATAGTTTAGCTATTTCACTATAAAAATATTTCTTAGCATAAGATTGCAAAGTTTCATTTTCCATGATTTTAGGACTTGATCCTGTATAATTTTTACCGTTTATAAAAACTGGATATGGAATAATTGAAGTAGTATGTAAGAGGTAATCTTTGTCTTCAAATATTTCTGCGCAAGAATTAACATTTAATTTGCTATTTAGATTTAACTCATCCAACATTTTAATTAGGTTTTTCTTCATACTACCAGCAAATCTGGAGTTTTTCTTACACTCTTTCCTTATTTGTTCAGATGGCAAATTATTTATTATTCCATTATAAGCAGTTTTATAAGCAATACTTGTTTGTGTCCAGCCTGGAGTTATTCCGACTATAAATATCTTGGCATCATTATTAAGAATCTCATTATGTGGTGCATAATAAATAGTCATATTATTCTCGTTGTACAATTCAAATTTTTTATTTAGTATTTCTTTTTTTTCAAACGTATTCATTTTTTTTATTTCATTATAATACTTTTCAAACATTCATTATCACCTCATTTTGTTTAATATTTACACTTAACAGTTCTTTATAAAAATATATAAAGTTCAATTTATAAATAGTTAAGTAAGTCTGTCATAAATATATTGCCAAGTTTATGCTAGCTGATATGAAACTTTTTTCAGTTTTTAGACATCCTATTTTATATTGATTACTATTTTAACTTTCAACATATTTATTATTACTTTTATCATATTCTTCAATTTTTTTCACATCATTAGAATTTAAAGTAGTT
>JAVVTJ010000008.1:12064-31773 GCA_036653755.1 Clostridia bacterium | reverse complement strand
AAATAATAATATTAGCATTAAAATTTATGAAGAAAACAATATATTAAAATTAAAAATAGGTGATAAAAATGAATAAACAATATATAAAAATTATTATTACAGTTTTAACATTGATTAATTTAAAAAGTAGTATTTATGGTATATCAGATAATTTTAAATTTGTAATAGATACTATTGGTATTCCTAGATATAATGTTAACTTTGAAGAAATAAATGAAGATATCTATTATACATATAATGTATTTGTTTATGCAAGTCCCGAAAGATTAATTGGTAATAAAATGCAACGTTTTAAAACAGTTTTAAATCAAGGTAAATGGACAAGGTATAATGGCAAATATAGTGGAGTAGGAGATAGAGGAGAATATTATTTATTAGGAAAAGATTATAGTGGATTTGACATAAGTAATGTATATTTTCCCGTAGATGCGGCTCCTGAAACAAGCCCAGATAATTGGAACTATATTGTAACAAATGGTGCATACAATTCTTGGAATAATATAAACAAATATAAACATATTGAACAATTAGAATATATGAAAAATACTAATATTTTATTTGATGAAATAGATTATATAAACCATACAACTAATCCATATAATTTAATTGAATATAATATAAATGCAAGTAAAATAGGATTTGATAAAGCAACGTTAGAAGCATCATCAACATGGAAAACTAGAGGTGTTATTACAATTAGAAGAATCTTAAAATCTGGTAAAATACGTACAGCAATATTTAATACTAATCCAATGGCGGCAGAAGCAGATGTTAAATCTAAACTTAATGTATTAGATAAATATGTGTTAAATGACAAAGAAGATAATAAAACAATTGATATTAATTTTGGGTCAAATGTTATAAATTTAAATTATTATGCAAATAAAAACCATATAAAACAGTTAGTTACAACAATATATATAAATGACAAAGAAATAGGTAAAATTAGTGGCAATAAAACAATAAATGTGGACAAAAGCATATCATTTATTGTATCTAGAAATGATTATAAAATAGCAAAAACTTACCCCCTAAAGATTACAGTAAAAAGTTATCTTTATACAGAGTTTAGTACTGATGGATTAATGCAAGATGAAATAACTAAAATTGTAAATTTAGAAGTTAAAGAAAAAGAAGTAATTCCAATAAATAAAATTAATGTAGCAGTACTTGAAAAAGATAATCAAAAACTAGTTGTAAGACCACTTGTCCAAACTATTAATACAAAAGATAATAATTCAGAAGGTATTATAGAAGCTGGAAAGTATTTAGCTATTAAGTTAAATAAAAATATTGATAAATTAGATATTAAAGTTATACTTAATGATAAAAAAATAAATCATGAGATGATTATAACGGATGAAAAAGTTGATATATTAAAAATAAAATTAGATAAGAATATTGAAAATACAGTTAAAAGTTGGAACTTTTTAAGAAATGAAAGTAATAATTATTTTAATATTAATTTTGATGATATTGGAAAAAGAGTAAAATCACCTAATATTTTAAAATTAATAATTAATAATAAAAAAGAAATAATAAAGTTTGACACAATAGATAATTATACAAATAATATTAATTTTTGTTTTAATAATAATGTTATAAATCAAAATAAAATAAATAAAAAAATAAACATTGAAAATTGGACTAAAAATGAAATATAAAAAAGGAAATATACAAATAATATTAATATCATTTACTATAATAATTATGTGTACAATATTAACAGCTACATTTTTACTATATTTTCAAATAAACACTTTAATATATGCTATAAAAACAGATTTATTTTATATATGTCAAAATTCGTATTTTTCATTAAATAAAGAAGAGCTTGCATATGCAGATTATGAAGTAAACATTGAAGAATTAAATAAAAAAATAGTTAATTTATTAAATTTAAATTATTCAAAAAATAATGTTAAGTTAAATAAGCTAAAATATGATTTAAAAAATAAAAGAATATACATAGATATAAATGTTGAAATAAAACCAATAGCATTAGAACAAATATTAGGAAGAATAAATATTAATATAAAAGAAAATGTAAAACTAAATCTTATGGAGGTAAAGTAGTGGATAAAAAAGGTAGTAGTATGGTAGTAGCGCCTTTTGTTTTAATAATATCATTATTTATGATATTAAGTATAGGAATATATTTAATAAATTCTATTATCCCTTTTATATATTATGAAAAATTAAATAATATATCTACAAAATATATGTTTGTAATTGAAAAATTTGGATACTTAACTTTAGATGAAAAAACCTCACTTATGTTTGAACTAAATAAGCAAGGATTTGATAATACAAATATTATATTAGAATATCCAAGTAGTGTAAAAGAGTATGGAGAACTTATTAATTTTAATATAAGTTATAAGCTTATATCTAAACTACCTAGTATTGAAAATGGAAAGTTTTGTTTAAAAGAAAAAGAAACTATAATTACAGTTCGTAAAAATAGTTTCTCTAAAATTTAAATTTTAATTAAATTTTGTAGTGCTTTATCTTTTATAATAATTTTGCCTTTTTCTTTTAAAGATGTTTCAAACAAAATACCTTCATAGGTATTAATTGAAAATTCACTTAAAATAGAGTATGTTTTTAAAAATTTTATATTTTTAATAGAATATTTACTAAAAATTAAAAAATATTTTTCATCATATTTAAGTAAACTATTTTTACCTAGAAAATGTGGACTTGATTTTAAAATATCACACATATTTACTAATGTATCCAATGAATCAAAACAAAATACATTAAATAAAGTATAGTCATTATTTAAAGCAGGCATTCTTTTTGATTTTGTTTTTTCTGAATTTTGTTCAATTAAATTATACTTAGAAAGATCTGGAAAATCATCTACTTTTGTTATAGTAACAGTAAAAAAATCATTACTATCTGTTGTAGCTTCAACAAACAATTGAGCGTGTTCAAAAACAAAATTAGATTCTAAATTAGATTCTTCAATTAGTTCTAAAAAAAGATTTTTAGCTTTAACAGAATCTTTTTCAATATCTTTTAATGTTATATTTCTTTGATTTAATTCATCAATACTTAAAGTTATTTTAACTTTATTTTCGCTAATTTTTTCTACTTTCAAAAAGTCACCTCCATATAATTATCATATAAATGCTTATTTAGTTAGTACTATAAGTATATGTATTATATAACTAAAAAGTTACTCTGTCAATAGTGTATATATGTAATATAAGCAAAAATACATAAAAAGTGTTATAAATAGTATCTGTAATATATAAAATTAAATACAAAATAAAAGAATATATTTTTAAAAGTTGATTTTAAGTATATATTGTGATATAATAATAACGTTAATTTCCTTACTCTATATTAATATATATATAGGGTCAGATGTCCAGAAGGGAGGAGTAAGTAATGAATAATTATGAAGCAGTAGTAATACTTTCACAAACAATTTCTGATGAAGCAAAAGTAGCATTCGCAGAAAGAATGAAAGAATTAATTGTAACAGATGGAGAACTTACAAACGTAGATGAATGGGGTAAAAAAACTTTAGCTTATGAAATTAAAAAGCAAAAAGAAGGATTTTACATACTATTTACATTTGCAGTTAAGCCAGAAGTCATTTCTGAAATCGATAGAGTTTTAGGATTAGATGAAGCAGTTTTAAAACACATGATAATAAAAAAATAGTTTAAAAATATAAAAATAAGGAGGATTTGTTATGAATAAATTTCAATTTATGGGGAGATTAACAAAAGACCCAGAAGTAAGAAATACAACAACAGGAACACAAGTAACAGTATTTTCACTTGCAGTTAATAGAAGGTTTGTTCCACAAGGTGGAGAAAGACAAACAGATTTTTTCAATTTAACAGCATTTGGAAAAACAGCAGAGTTTTGTGCAAAATACTTTAAAAAAGGTGGTCAAGTTTTAGTTGAAGGAAGAATTCAAAATAGAACTTGGGATGATCAAGCAACAGGTGTAAAAAGATATGCAACAGATTATATCGTAGAAGATACATATTTTGCAGATTCTAAAAGAGATGGAAATGGGTCAGCAGCAACAAATTCTGAATTGCCAAGCGATGGTGAGTATATAACAATTGATGATACAGCAGAATTACCATTTTAATTAAACAAAAAAGGGGGTAAAATTAAATGCTAGATAAGAAAAATAAAAAAGGACCTAAAAGTGATAAACCTTTTAGAAAACCTAGAAAAAAAATATGTACTTTATGTGCAGAAAAACAGGATGAATTAGACTATAAAGATATAGAAAAAGTTAAAAAATTTGTAAGTGATAAAGGTAAGATATTACCTAGAAGAGTAACAGGTACTTGTGCTAAACATCAAAGAAAAGTTGTTGAAGCAATACAAAGAGCAAGACATATAGCATTGTTACCATATAGCGTACAATAAAAAAGAAATGAAGTAATAGATATTACTTCATTTTTTTTTTATTAAATTAGGTAAAGAGAAAAAGTAAATTAAATAATTTTTATCTAAAAAACTTGCAAACTTTACACTATTTGTAGTATAATACAATTGTTATAAATAATAGGAGAATAAAATATGAGAAATGGTAATATAGTTGATGAAAGTTTGAATGAAAAAGTAAAAACATCTAAAAATACTAAAAGAAAAATAATTTTTTTTATTTGGCTTGTTATATGTATATTTGTATATTTTCAAATATTTGAACTTATAATGTATACACTTGGTAAAAAAGAAAAAAGTAATATGTTGTTATACAATGGCGTAAATTCTGTTATTTCCTTTATATCACCTAAAAATAAACAAATAGTAGAAGAAAACACATTAACAATAGCAGCTTTAGGAGATATATATTTTTCTGAAAATATGGATAAATATTTTGAAAAAGATAGTAGAAATGATTATTCTTTTGTTAAAGAAGAATTATCAAAATATAACATTGTTTTGGCAAGTTTAAATAGTCCTATTTTAGAAAATAGTTTAACTAAAAAAAATATATACAGCTCTTCGGAAACTGTTTTAAAGCTTTTAAAATCAATCGGCGTAAGTACTGTTGCAACCGCTGGAAATCATTCTATGGATAAAAATGAAAAAGGAATAGTTTCAACTATTGATGCATTAAAAAAATTTGAAATTAATCAAATAGGAATAAATTCAAATAGCAAAAAAAATAAACCATATATAATTGATAAAAATAATATTAAAGTAGGAGTTTTGTCATATACAACAAAAACTAATATTAAGACTAATAAAGGAAAAGAATATTTAGTAAATAAATTAACTGAGGAAAATTTAAAAGAAGATATACAGTATTGTAAAACTCAAAATGTTGACTTTGTTATTTCATATTTAAATGCAAGTAATGAAGATGGTACAATGATTAGTAATGAACAGACAAAAAGTGCAGAGATGTTATTTTCTGCTGGTGTAAATATTGTTTTAGGTACAGGTAGTAAAGTAGTTCAAAGTAGTTCAGAAGATTTATATGAAATAACTAGTAGTACTAAAAATCATATATATACAATATATTCATTAGGGGATTTTATTGGAGATATGAATTCAGTATCTAGAAAAGTATCAGTAGGTGCAGATATAAAATTTAATAAAATTGTTAAAAAAGATAAAAAAGGTAAAGTATTGAGCAGCACATCAAAAATGTTACTTGGAAAACCAATATCATTTTATACATCTGTAACTGAAAATAAAATAACTAATTATCCAATTGAATCAAGTATTCAAAGTTATAATAATAATAAGCTAAAATTAGATACTAAGGATTTTAATGCAATGAAAAACGCTGAAAAGAGTTTAAAAGAAATATTAAAATAAAAATAAAGACATATAAATTATTTAAAATTTATGTGTCTTTATACTTGTTAATTATACTACTATATGGTATAATAATTGAAATTAAAGGAGAGTATGTTATGAGAATATTAAAGGAATTTAAACTTCCAGACTTTAAAATGCCTAAATTTAAAATGTCTGGAATAAATAATATTGAAGAATTAAAAATAAATTTTGAAAAATCAAAAGAAAGTAAAGAAATTAAAAAAAATAGTGTTAAAAGATATTCAACTATTCAAGAAATGTTTATAGATGTTACAGAAAAATATAAAGATAATATTTGTATACTTGAAAAGTTTGATCATAAAGGTGAATTTAAAGAAATAAAATATAATAAATTTAGGAAAGATGTGGTAGGCTTAGGAACAGGTTTAATTGAACTTTTAGGACTTAAAGATAAACGTGTTGTTATAATAGGAGAAAATACATATAATTGGTATGTTTCATATATGGCACTTTTATGTGGAGTTGGTATTGCAGTTCCAGTAGATAAAGAACTGCCTGTTAATGAAATAGAAAATGTCATAAAAAGAAGTAAAGCAGATGCTGTTATATATTCTCCAAGAAAAAAGGATATCATAGAAAAAGTAAAAAATACTCTACCGGATGTTAAATATTTTATTGAAATGTATTCAAATAAAGCTTTAGAAAATAAAGATGTAGGTTTAGAATATGTTATAGACATTGGTAATAAATTATATAATAATAACAATAATTCATTACTATCAACTGTTATTAATCCAGATGAATTTAAATTGTTAATATTTACATCTGGTACTACTTCAAATGCAAAAGGAGTTATGATATCAAATAGAAATTTAGCTGATAATGTTTATGGAGCACTTTCATATGCAACTATGTATGAAACTGATAGATTCTTTTCTATACTTCCTTTACATCATACATATGAATCAACAATTGGATTTTTAATGCCACTTCATGGTGGAGCTTCTATTGCTATATGTGAAGGACTAAAATATATTGTACAAAATTTAAATGAAGTAAAACCATCAATTATGCTTACTGTTCCATTACTTGTTGAAAATTTATATAAAAAAATAAATGCAAATATTAAAAAAAGTAAAAAAGATGGAATTGTAAATTCAATGATACATGTCACTAATGCTCTAAAAACAGTAAATATAGATATTAAAAGAAAAGTTTTTAGTGAGATATATGATAATTTAGGTGGTAATATTCGTATTATAGTAAGTGCAGCAGCTCCTATTGATAATAAAATTGCTAAATGGGTAGAAGATATTGGAATATTATTTTTACAAGGTTATGGTTTAACTGAAACAGCGCCTATTGCAGCACTTACACCAGAAGAAAAACCAAAACTTGGTTCTGCTGGAAAAGCAGTACTTTGCGATGAACTTAAAATAGTAAATCCTGATGTAAATGGTGAAGGAGAAATTTGTATTAAAGGTACTACATTAATGCTTGGATATTATGAAGATGAAGAGCAAACAAATGAAGTAATAAAAGATGGTTGGTTTAAATCTGGTGATATTGGTTATTTAGATGATGAAGGATATTTGTTTATAACAGGTAGATCTAAAAATGTTATAGTAACAAGAAATGGTAAAAATATATATCCAGAAGAATTAGAACTTAAGCTTGGTAAAATTCCATATATTAAAGAATGTATGGTTTATGGTAAAGAAGCTCATGAAAAAGATGATTTAAAAATAGCTGTTAAAGTTATAGTTAATAACGAATATATAGCTGAGAATCCATTGCCAAAAGATAAAGAAATATATGATATAATTTGGGATGAAATAAAAAAAGTAAATAGAACACTTACTTCATATAAAGCAATAAAAGTTTTAGAAATAAAAGATGATGAGTTTGAAAAAACAACAACATTAAAAATAAAAAGATTTGCAGAACTTAAAAAAGATGAAGAAAAAAAGAATAAAATTAAAGAAACAAAAAATAATAAAAACAAATAAATTGTTAATATAATAAATGAAGCTAAAAATAATGTTTTTTATTTAAAACATTGTTTATTATTTGCAAATGTTATATAATAAATATAGGTGGTATTTATGAATAAAAAAATTATTATTACAATTGTATTTATTGCACTAATACTTACGGTTATAGTTGTGTCTTATGTTATTACTAAAAATATTAATGTTAATGATAAGGTAAGTATTCCAAGTAATAATATTACTGAAAATAATGAAAAAAATAAAGATAATGAAGAAACAAAAATAGATAAATATAAAGAAATTGATATAAATAGTAAACTTGCTAATGAAGTATTTACTTTTGTTCCTAAGTATTTTCAAACTATGGTAAACAAAATGAATGATGAATATATTATATATTCTGCATTAAGTAATTTAGAAGAAAAAAATCAAATATCAATAGATTATAATGTAGGTGATGGTACAATACCTGGATATAAAAGTAATTTAGTTGAAGAAGCTGCAAAAAATTTATATGGTGAAAATACTGTAATTAGTAAGAAAGAAAAATATAATTTACCAATTGTATATAATAAAACAATAGATGCTTTTTGTAAATTACCAATGGGTTTTGGCTCACAAGAAGAAAATCAAGTTATAAAATCATTAAAAGAAAATGATAAACAGTTTATATTGCAAATATATGCTTTAAATATTGAATATGATGTTGAAGATTTAAATCATGTATATATTGCAACAAAAGAAACGTTTAAAATGTATGAAAATAAAGTAATAGATGAAACTAAAATG
This sequence comes from Clostridia bacterium, assembly GCA_036653755.1. GTDB lineage: Bacteria > Bacillota > Clostridia > TANB77 > CAG-465 > RGIG5057. The sequence goes on along the minus strand of JAVVTJ010000008.1, from coordinate 23,218 downwards.
AGAGCTACTATGAAAAAATATAACCTTAATGGAACACAAGTAGAACCTATATCTATTACATCTATGTATAAAGATGAGCTACCTGTTATAGAATATACAATAACTAAATTAGATAAAAGAGGATTAAAATATTTTGTTAAAGATATAAAGTATATATATTAATTTAATTATAATTTTTTTGAATAATAGAATGAAAGGAATGATCAGTTTAAATGGTAGAGATTAAAAAGATGTCAACTTTAAAAGATTTTGTTATTGAAAGATGTAATTTATATAGTAATAAAACTGCTATTATTGAAAAAAATAAAATAACAAATAAATTTGAAAATATAACATATAAAAAAATGCAAGATGATATATTAAGTTTAGGTACAGTAATGTTAGAGAAGTTAAAATTAGAAAATGAAAAAGTTGCTGTAATTGGAGAAAATAGTTATAAATGGTTTGTTACATATATTGCTACTGTTTGTGGAATTGGTGTTATTGTTCCACTTGATAAAGAATTACCAGCTAATGAAATAATTAATTTATTAAATAGATCAAGAGCTAAGTGTATTGTTTTTTCAAGTAAAAAAAGAGAGATGATAAATCAAATTAAACTAAATCTTCCAAGTGATATGATATATATTGAAATGGATAGTAACGAGTCAAGTAATGAGGTATATTCTTTTGATAAATTAATAGAAGAAGGAAAAGAATTAAGAGATACTGGTAGTATTAGTTATATTGAAAAAGAAATTGATCCAGATGAATTTAAAATATTATTATTTACTTCTGGTACAACCTCAGAATCAAAAGGAGTTATGCTTTCACATAATAACTTAACAAGTAATGTATACTCTATTGTTAGATTATATCCACAGCAAGCAAAAAGTATGTTTTTATCGTTTTTACCAATTCATCATACATATGAGTTTACTATAACATATTTATCTGTACTTTCAAGTGGTGGAGTTGTAGGAATTTGTGAAGGATTAAGATATATAGTTCAAAATATACAAGAGCTAAAACCTGATTGTATAACTTGTGTTCCATTATTAGTTGAAAATATACGTAGAAAAATAGAGAAAACATTAAAAAAAGAAGGAAAAGAAAAATTAGTTTCAACTATTGTTAAAGCAACCTCTATTTTAGGTAATGCAAAAACAGATATACGAAGAAAAATGTTTAAACAAATACATGATACATTAGGTGGAAAATTAAAGTATATTTTAGCTGGTGCAGCTCCAATTGATAAAGATACTATGGATTTTATGGAAGGTTTAGGATTTGTTATGTTGCAAGGATATGGACTTACTGAAACTTCTCCACTTGTTGCTGGTACTTTAATTGATAAAAGAAAATCTGGAACAGTTGGTACAGCTGTATTAGATACTGAAGTTAGAATTGATTTAAAAGAAGATGAAATTGAAAACTCAGGAGAAATAATGGTAAAAGGACCAAATGTAATGCTTGGTTATTACGAAAATGAAGAAGAAACAAAAAGAGTACTTAAAAAAGGTTGGTTTTATACAGGCGATATAGGATATTTTGATAAACAAGGAAATTTAATTATTTCAGGAAGAACTAAAAGTGTTATTGTAACACAAAACGGTAAAAATATATATCCTGAAGAAATAGAAAATTATATAAACAAAATACCACTTGTTAGTGAATCAATGGTATATGGCTATGAAGAAGATAAAAATAATATTATAGTTGCTGCAAAAGTTATATTAGATGAAGAATATATTGAAGAAAAATATTTATCTAATAGATCAACTGATGAACAATTACATGATATTATATGGGAAGAGATAAAAAAAATAAATAGATTATTAGTTCCATATAAAGCAGTAAAAAAATTAACTATAAGAAAAAAAGAATTTGAAAAAACTACAACTATGAAGATAAAAAGATTTTCTGAAATAAATATAAAAGATTAAATAAAAAAGAAATTAGAGATTATCTAATTTCTTTTTTTGTCTAAATTTGAAAAGTTATATCATATACATTTAAAGTTATATTAAAAGCTTGAAAAACATTAGTAGATGAGATATAATTAGTTTTAGGTGAGGTAAATTAAATAAATATGTAATATTTTAATTTTACATATGAAGTCATTTCTAAAGATAAAAATAATGTATAATAGTTAAAATAAAACATTAGTTTTAAAAAGTAAAAGAAAAAGTAAACTTTTTTTAAAAAAGTATTGACAAACTATTTTTTACATAGTATAATAGTTTCAAACAAACGTTTTGTATTTTATAAGGAGGAAATTATGATTTCAGAAGAAAGAAAAAAAGCCCTTGATATAGCAATGGCACAAATTGAAAAAAATTTTGGTAAAGGTTCAATCATGAAACTTGGTGAAGTTTCAACTATAACTGTTGATTGTGTACCAAGTGGAGCACTTAGTTTAGATATTGCTCTTGGAGTTGGTGGTTATCCAAGAGGAAGAGTTATTGAAATATTTGGACCAGAATCATCTGGCAAAACAACACTTGCATTGCATGCAATAGCAGAAGCACAAAAAACTGGTGGTATTGCAGCATTTATTGATGCAGAACATGCATTAGATCCAGTATATGCTAAAAGATTAGGTGTAGATATAGATAATTTAATTGTATCACAGCCTGATACTGGTGAACAAGCTTTAGAAATTACTGAACAATTGATACGTAGCGCAGCAGTTGATATAGTAGTAATAGATTCAGTTGCAGCACTTGTTCCAAAAGCTGAAATAGATGGAGAAATGGGTGATAGTCATATCGGATTACAAGCTAGACTTATGTCACAAGCTTTAAGAAAATTAACAGGTGTACTTTCTAAATCTAAAACAGTAGCTATATTTATAAATCAATTACGTGAAAAAGTAGGAGTTATGTTTGGAAGTCCAGAAGTAACGCCAGGTGGAAGAGCTTTAAAATTTTATTCTACTATAAGATTAGATATAAGAAAACAAGAAGCAATTAAAACAAATGGTGAAGTTACTGGTACTAGAACTAAAGTTAAAGTAGTTAAAAATAAAGTAGCACCACCATTTAGAGAAGCTGAATTTGATATTGTTTATGGTCATGGAATATCTAACGAAGGTTGTATACTTGACTTAGCTTCTAGTTTAGAAATTATAGATAAAAGTGGTTCATGGTTTGCATATAATGGAGAAAAAATAGGACAAGGTAGAGAAAATGCAAAAGAATATTTAAAGAAAAATCCTAAAATTATGAAAGAAGTAGAAAAAAAAGTAAGAGAAAACTTTGATAAAGCATTTGAAAAAAGTATGGGAGAAATACCAGAAGCAGGTAGTGTTGTAGAAGAAATAGTTGAAGAAATTGAAAAAGAAGTTGAAAAATAAATGAATAGTATAGAATTTGAAACAGCAAGATTTAAAGCTATTAAATATATAGGTATTTCAAAAAAAACTATATTTGAAGTAAAGAAAAATTTAGAAAAAAAACAATTTGATGATGAGACTATAGAAAAAGTTATTGACTATTTACTTGATCTTGGTTATTTAAGTGATGAGGATTATATTGATTCATACATAAGGCAAAATGAAAGAATGCTAAAATATTCTATATATGAACTTAAAGAAAAACTTAAAATAAAAGGAATTAAATCAAATATTTTTGAACAAAAATTTTCTATTTTAAGAGATAGTGGATATGAAAGAAAAGTTATAGATAAAATTACAAAAGTAAAAAGTAAAAATTTAGATTCTATACAAATAAAACAATATTTGTATAGAAGAGGTTTTAATTGGAATGGAGATAATTAATATGTCAAATACGCCAACTGTACACAATAATGCAAATTATGGAGATATAGCAAAAGTAGTACTTATGCCAGGAGATCCTTTAAGAGCTAAATTTATAGCTGAAAATTATTTAGAAAACGTTGTATGTTTTAATGAATTGCGTGGAATGCTAGGATTTACCGGTATGTATAAAGGAAAAAAAGTTTCTGTAATGAGTAGTGGTATGGGTATGCCAAGTATTGGTATATATTCATATGAATTATTTAAATTTTACGATGTTGAAAAAATTATAAGAATAGGTTCATGCGGAGGATATGCGCAAGACTTAGAGTTATTAGATACAATATTAGTTGATAGAGCATATACAGAAAGTCAGTTTGCATATACATTTAATAGTTGCAGTGATAAAATTATTGATTCTTCTAAAGAATTAACTAATAATTTAGCTATCTGTGCAGATAATTTAAAAATTAAAATAAAAAGGGGAACAGTACTTACTAGTGATGGATTTGATTATTATATAGATGTAAAATCATTGCTTAGTAGAATACCTGAAAATATTAATTGTATTGCAGCAGAAATGGAATGCTTTGCATTATTTTATGTAGCAAATATGTTAAATAAAGAAGCAGCATGTTTATTATCTGTTGTTGACTCACATACTAAAAAGACATTAGTTTCTCCTAAAGATAGAGAAACTTCATTAAATAACATGATTTTAATTGCACTTAATACAGCAGTTAAATAAAATGCTTGAAGGGAGAATTCATGAAAGAGATAATACTTAATAATAAATCAGATTACAATGTTGTTACTAATAATTTTGAAGGACCACTTGATTTATTACTTTTTTTAATATGTAAAAATAAAATGAATATTTTTGATATTTCACTTAGTAATTTAACAGATGAATATATTAATTATTTAAATACAATGAATGAATTAAATTTAGATATTGCAAGTGATTTTATTGTAATGGCAGCAACTTTGTTAAGTATTAAAGCTAAAAAGTTACTTCCTGAATTAGATGAAAAAGAAGAGGATGAAATATCTGAAGAAGAAATGATATCTAGAATTATTGAATATAAAAAATATAAAGAAATAGCTGTTACTATTAATAATTTATATTCAACAAATTTTGGTACTTTTAATAAAAATATGGAGAAAATAAAATTTAAAAAAAATACTGAATATACTGGTGATAAAATTAATGTTCAGCAAATTTTTAATACATATAATGATATTTTATTTAGAAATATTAGGAAAATAAATGTAAAATCAAAAGAAATTGAAAAATTAGCAATATATGAAAAAATAACTGTTAAAGATAAAGCAAAACAAATAATTAATTATTTAGTGAATAATGAAAGTTTAAATTTTAGTACTATGTTTAATGTTGATAAAGTTAATAACTTAGAAATAGTTACTGCATTTTTAGGAACTTTAGAATTAAGTAAAATAAAGCAAGTATGTATTAATCAAGAAGAAGTTTTTGCAGATATTTATATAACAAAAAATGATAGATTTAATATTTCGTATGATTTATCTAAAGTTGTGGAATAATATATACAAAAATTAAGTGATATAGCTTAATTTTTGTATTTTTTTTGCTATGCACTTGAAAAAAATTTTTTTTTATGATAATATATAAATATTAAAAGGGGAGATAATAATGACAGATAAAAAAACAATATTAATAATTGTTGGAATAATCTCAATAGTTATAATATTAATCGCTATATTAATAGGTGTATTTGCTATACCTAAAAAAAATGAAACTATTGCAGAAGAAAAAAATGGATTATACTTTGTTATAAAATCAGAAGATAATCAGTATGGAATATGCAAAACTGATGGTACGATTGTAATAAAACCAGAATATAAAAAAATTGCAAGAGTTGATAATTCAGTATATTTAAAATCAGAAACTGATAGTTATTTATATTTTTTAGATGATGGAAAAAGTGTAAGTCTAGGTGGAAAAGAATCAGAAATTTATTTTGCATATGATAAATTAGGTTTATTATTGCCATATTATATTTTAAGATATGGCGATTCTGAACAAACGAGTATATTTAGAATATATAATAATAAAGGAATAAGACATGATTTAAAAGACTTTTCTAGTTTAAATGATGCATATAAATTTTTAGATGCTAAAGAAGTATTTAAAATTACTTCTCCACCAACTGAAATAACAAGTATATATAATGTAAATTCTAGTTTACAATATGCTACTCCAGAGGGATATTCACAATTTATAGTGACTAAAAAGGATAAAACCAGTTCAAAACAATTACAAGGCTTAATTGATGAAAAAGGTACAATAATTTTAGATTTAATATATGATAAAATAACTGCATTACAAGATTCAACATATGCGTGTAAAGTAGAAAAAGATGATAAAACATATATATTATTAAATAGTGGTAAATTAGTTGAAGTTGAAACTGGATTTGAATTTTCAATTTTTAATGGTTTTTTTATGCAAAGAAAAGGTAACACTGTAAACAAAATATATAATTTATCAGGAGAAGTAGTAGTAGATGGAATATATAATATAAAAGAAGATTTAACAGCACTAAACTCAAAAACTGGTATTAATTATATATTAGTTCAAGAGAAAAAAGATATATATTCATTATATAATATAACAAATAATAAAAAAAGTGAAAACGTGTACAATGAAGTTATTTTAGATTATATGAAAAGCTATAATACACTGTCAAAAAATATAGCATTTATATCTAAAAAAAATTCAACATATTATGTAACAGATATTGATACATTAAAATCATCTAAAATGACAATAACTAATACTATATATTCCCCATTAGATTTAGGAATAATATATAAAGGCAATTAAAATATTAATTACACTATTGTTTCAAAAATATTACACTTATATTAAATTAACTTAAAAATGTAAAAAAAATATATATTTTAATTGAAAAAAAACAATAAATATGGTAAATTATATATAAATGTTTACATATAACAAATATAATGTCGATTTAAATTTAAATCAAATTATATTTGTTATATACAGATATATAATAAATAGGAATATATAGTTTTAAATTGGTAATAATATTTAATATATTTAGTTAACTATATTAAAAGTATTATCTTTATAGCTGTATATAGAAAATATTTAGAAAAGGAGATAATTATGACTAATTGTTTAGGAATATATTTTGATGAAAACATAGTAAAATATGCGAAGTTACTTAAAAATAATAATGGCACTATTGAAATAAAAGAGCATGGAATAAAATATGTTAGATCAACTTTAAAGGAAACTTTAGAGAAAGTTATTGCTGATACAAATACTGGAATAGACACTCCTGTAGTAATTAATGCACCTAAAACAGAATATATTGAATTTCAAGTATTTAAGCAAATATCAAGCAATGATTTACAAAATATAGTCAAATTAGAATTTGAAGATTGGTGTGAAAAAAAATCTGTGGGTTCACAAAATTTTTCATATCTTTATTCATTGTCATCTGCAATAGCTGGAGATTATTATAGAGGTATAATGGCAATTTGCAACAAATCTGAGATTGAAAAGTTTGCTAATATAGGTGAAAATAAAATAATGTCAATGTATCCAACTGAATTAATATTACCAACAATTGTTCCAACTGATGAAAAAAATTATATTCTTATAAATTTAGATAATAAATTACAAGTAACAACTGTTATAAATGGTAAAACTGCGTATACTTCAATATATGAAACGGGTATGAAAAAAATACTTGATAAATTTATTGATATACTAGGTTCTTATGAAAAAGCATATGAGGCATGTAAGCAATTTAATGTTTTCTCTGATTCAGAAGAAAATAATAACAATAAAGTTCAATTAGAAGAAATTGTAGAACCGGCATTACAAGAAGTTTTACGTGATATATCTGAAGATGTAAACAGACATAAAGATAGTATTGCAAAACTATATATAACAGGTTCGAGTGTATTATTTACAAATATTGATACTTTGTTTACAGAATATTTTGGAATTAGATGTGAGATATTAAAACCTAAAATAATTAGTGATGTAAATGGTGTTAGAAATATGGCAGAAACATTAGAAGTTTTAAACCCTATTGTGCTTGCATCTGAATATTTAACCCCTTTAACTACTGGTCTTGAATTTATTAAAAAAAGTATAGTAAAAGAAAATTTCTTTAAAACTTTGTTTTCAAAAAAGAAAAATAATAATAAAAATAAGGAGCTTAAAGAAAAAAAATTAGCAGCTAAGCTAAATATTGTTAATATGCCTAAATTTTCTTTAGATAAATTAGCTGAATATGTAATGTATCCATTAATAGTATTTTCTTTGACTATTATTTCATATTATACAGTTTCAAATATTTATATAAATCAAGTAAATAAAATGCAAAAAGAAATTAATAATAAAAATGCAAAATATGAAGAAATGATAGCTTTAGCTAATTCTGATAAAAAATCAGTTAATGATGCCACAAATGAATATAAAAGTATAAATGATCAAGTTACTTTAATAAAAGAACAAATTGAGCATAATCAAATAGGTAAATATAGTACATATAATGTTGCAGCATTTACACAAAAATTAATTAAAGTTATACCTAAAAATGTTAAATTAAAATCTATATCGTCTGATGATAATAAAAAAATTAAGATTATTGCAGAAGCAGATAAATATCAAAATATTGGTTACTTTATTGCAAATTTAAGATTACAACCTGATGTATTATCTAATGTAGTTGTAAATAGTATAACAAATGGAACAATAGTAACGGTAGAAATTGGTGGTGATTTACCATGATAAAACATAAAAAACTTTTAATAGGAGAAGCTATAGCAGTAATTGTTATAATAAGTTTAGTTGTTAGCATATTTTTTATAGATTTTGATTTAGGAATATTTAAAATAGTATCATGTAATACTTTATTTTCAAAATATAATACTTTAAAAGATATGGATTCAAAATTACTTAGTACAAAACTTAGATATACTACAGCGCAGCAATCTGTTAATACTTCTATAGATGAGTATACAAAGCAAAAGAATCAGTATAATGCTATAACAGATGAAACAATAGCAATTATAAAAGAAGCTACTGTTGATGAAAAATATAATATTGAGTATATGTGGATTAAATTAGGAAATTATGCGACTTCTAATAATTTAACACTTACTATAGTAGAGCCTGGCGGAAAATTAGAACAAGCTCCTCCAGATACTAATACAGAAACAAAACAAGTAACTAATACAGAGACAACACAAAGTAATCAAACAGACTCAAAAGAAAAAAGTTCAACAGATTTAACAATAAATAATAATTTAAATAATTCTTCATCTGCTAATGAATTGACAATAAAAGTGGATGGAAATTATACAAATGTTTCTCAATTTATATTTGAACTTGAAAATGATAAAGAATTAAGATTTAAATTGGATAAAATAAAAATGGAATATGCTGGAAGTAATAAAATTACTGCATCATTTGTAGTTAAAAAATTAGTATTTAAGAAATAGGAGGTATAAATATGGCAAAAAAATATGCTATCACTTTTAGTATAACTTTGTTAATATTAGTTTCATTATCATTGGTAATGTTAATGTTAATGATTCCACAAAAGCAAGAATCATTAACTAGCTCAGTACAAAAATACGAACAAATAAACAAAAATGATTATAAATTTGAGCAAACTAAAGATATTAGTAAAGAAGCATTAGTAAGAGAATATGTAATTTCAGATATTGATATAGCAACTTTTAAAAAATATAATCAGCTTAAACTAGGAAATTCTGATCCTTTTACACCTTCTGCTGACTTAGAAAATGAATCAAATAATAATAATCAAGGTAATACAAATAACAATAATACAAATGGTAATGGTGGAGCACCAAATCCTCCATCTACTAATAAATAAATAAGGTATATATATGAAAAAAGAAAAGTTAAAAACATTTATTATAATAACATTAGTAATCATAATTATATTAATTTTTTTGATTTTTGCAATAAAGTCAAATAATAAATCAAAATCAACTATTTTATTAGATACAATAATGCATTTACAAATGAATTTATCAGAATATCTTGGAAAGTTTAAATCTGATACATATGAAGTGTATACTAAAGAACAAATTTTAATTGGTTCAACAGATTTTAAAAATATAGATAAAACAAAAATAAAAGATTATGAAAATAATGAAATAATTAGTTTAGTAGATTTTAAAAGCAAAATTACAAAAAATAAAGTAAGTTTTTACAAAATAAATTTATTAAACATTGATAAATTATTTAAAATAATAGTTGATGAAAAATTAAATATAGATATATATATTAGTAATGATGGAAAAGTTGCAATTAGATATATAGACAAACCTATTTGGTGGATACAAGAGTTTAATACTTTATGTATCAATTAAAATTGATTAAAACATTTATATGTTTTAATATATATAAACTAGGGGGTGAAAATTATGAAAAATAAAAAAGGTATTTCATTAATAGTTTTAGTTGTAACAATAATAGTTATAATTATTTTAGCAGGAGCAGTTATTTTATCACTTACAAATAACAATCCAATTGAAGAAGCAAACAAAGCAAAAAGAGATCATTCTGCCAGCGAAGCAACATCAGCATTATCATTATATTTAGGTAAAGTTATGGCTAAAGTTGGAGATTCTGTACAACTTGATATATCAGCTGAAACACCAGTAAATGATACTGGGTTAAAAGTTATATTAGGTGGAGCAGGTGCAAAAGTAGGTGTTTATGAAAAAGCTGGAGATTACAAAGCTTTTGTTAAGCCTACAGATGCTAGTGCAGCAGGATATACAGAATGTGTAGTAACAGCAGCAAAATTAGGATTTGCAACATGGCCAACAGCACCAGGATACACATTAAAAGTTAGTACTAACTGTATATTAAATTTTGTTCAAAATCCATAAATAGTTAAAAATTACTATTACATGTAGGAGGTGAAAATTTTGAAGAATAAAAAAGGTATATCATTAATAGTTTTAGTTGTAACAATAATAGTTATAATTATTTTAGCAGGTGCAGTTATATTGTCACTTACTAATAATAACCCAATTGAAGAAGCAAACAAAGCTAGATACTTACAAGACAAAGAAGCAGTTCAATCAGCAATTACATCATTTATATTGAAAAAAACAGCTGAAGGTTTAAATATTACTACAGTAACACCTGGAACATTAGCAACAGTTGCAAATGGCGTTGTTACTAACGGTACAGATGCTAAATATACAGTTCCAGGAGGAACAGCAACAACATTTGAATTTAAAACTCCAGGAGTTAATTATATTATGAAACTTCCAACTTATAATGCAACATGGAAAATAGATGCTAATGCTATTGTAACAGTAGAAATAGGTGGAACAACTTATTAATA
>JAVVTJ010000008.1:0-11964 GCA_036653755.1 Clostridia bacterium | reverse complement strand
TCATTAATAGTTTTAGTTGTAACAATAATAGTTATAATTATTTTAGCAGGAGCAGTTATTTTATCACTTACTAATAATAATCCAATTGAAGAAGCAAATAAAGCAAGATATAGTAGTGATAAAACAAATGTACAGACTGCAATTAGTTTCTTCATAGGAAAACTTTTAGTTCTTAATGATGGGGCAAAAATAACAATTACTCCAGGAACATTAGGTGATTCAGGTACAGCAACATATACCATAGGAGCAAGCGGAACACCTGCTAAATTTTCTTTTGGACCTGGTGAGGCTAAAGATGGTAAAGTAGGAATTCCATTGCCTTCATATGCAAATGGTATAACAACAAATTGGTCAATTGATGCAAACGGAAATGTAAGTTTGTCAATCAATAATGAAAAAATTTAAGCTTAAATAAATTATACGATTAAGTTGTATTGGACATATGCTATATATATTGTATATGTCCTTTATAACAATATATATGTTTTAGAGTATATTTAATGATATATTGTAAAATGTATATATTAAAAGGGAGTGATTTTATTGCCATTATGGATATATATATATATATATATAAATGTTTTTATAATAGGAACTTTATTTGGTAGCTTTTTTACTCTTGCAACATATAGAATTCCAAGAAAACAAGATATAGTTTTTAAAAGATCTTATTGCCCAAATTGTAAACATGAATTAAATTTTTTTGATTTAATACCAGTACTTAGTTATATATTTATTGGTGGAAAATGTAGATATTGTTCAAATAAAATAAGTATAAGGTATCCATTATTTGAATTATTTAATGGTATAGTATTTACAGTTATATATATGATATTTGGATTTTCAATTTACTTTTTTGTAGCAATTGCAGTATATATATATTTGTTTTTACTTACTGGCTGTTATATTATGAATAATAAAATGATAAAAGAAAAAATTAATGAAATACAAAATGATAAAAAAATTGATAAAGTAAAAAAAAACAAATCAAAATCTGGAGTATTTATACTTGAAATATTAATTGCCATAGTACTTTTTGCTATGTTTTTAACAACATCATTTATTATGTCTAGAAATTATATAAATAAATCAGTAAATACTATTGCTAAAAACAATGCAGTAATTGAATGTGTTAAAAATTTAGAAACAGCTTTAGGAACCAATTATGATGAACTTAATTCTTTTTCAAATGAAGTTATAATTGAAAATATAACATATAATACAAGTATATCAGTATATAAATATTCTGATGAATATCCAAGTAAAAAAGATTATATAAAAAAAATTAATGCAAAAGTAGAATATATGGTAAATGGAGAAAATTTAAATTTTGAAATTAATACCTTAAAAAAGAAGGTGATTGATTAGTATGAAAAAGGGAGTAACATTAGTATCACTTGTACTTTATGTATTTTTGTTTTTTACTTTTACTACACTTGCTACAGCTATTTCTACTAATCAAAATCATAAAGTTTTATCTGAAAAAGGTAGAATAATTATAAACAATGAAACGATAACATTATATAGTAATTTATTATACAGCGCAAAAAAAAGTATATCATATGATATTATAAATGAAAAAATTGTATTTTCTAATGGTGATTATTATAGTTTTGAAAATAATTGTATTTACAAAAATTCAGGGAAATTAGTGGATAATATAACATCGTTTGTAGTAAAAAATATTGATAATACAAATAATTTAAAATGTTTTCAAGTAGATATTTCATTAAAAAAATATAATGAAAAAATTAACAAAAATCTTATAATAACAGTAGGAGATGAGTTATATGAAAAATAAAAAAATTAAAGGCTCAGCTATATTAATTGTTATACTTTCAGCAGTAGTATTTTCAATATATACATCATCTACTTATGCACAACAAGAACATTTTAGTATAATGCAAAAAAAGTATGAAGAAACTATAAAAAAGTATTATGAAAAAGATAATGAAAACATAGAAGAAATTTATATTGAATTATATAATATAAACAAAGTAAATAAAAATAACATATAAGAAATAAGGAGGAAAGTTTAATGTTTGAAAATGTAAAGGCAAAAAAAAATCCTATAGGTTTAGAATTTATAAAAAAAGGATTATTAACTGAAATGCAAGTTACAAGAGTTTTGGAGTATCAAAAAGATCATAGAGAATTAAAATTTGGAGAAATTGTTGATATATTAGACATGTGTGAAAAAAGTGCATTACTTGAAGTATTATCAGAAAAATTAAAAATTGAAGGAGTTATGCTAGACGGAAAATTAGATATAACTCCCGTAGATTATCTGCCAAGAGATATTATAATAAATTATAGATCATTACCTTTTAAATTAGATGGTAATAGATTAAGTGTTGCTTTTGCTGATATACAAAATACACAAAAAGTAAAAGAAATAGAATTAATGCTTATGAATGCTGGATATGAACTTCAACCTTATGTTACATTATATACTTCTATTATGAAACAAATTGGTGATGTAAGAACAGTTGAAAGCAAATTTGTTGATAAAGAAGAAAAAGATACATCAAAATTAATTGATAATATAATAATGACAGCTATTTCTAAAAGAGCAAGTGATATTCATTTTGAACCAATGGAAGATAAAATAAGAGTAAGATTTAGAATAGATGGAGAATTAATAACAGCTACTGAACTTCCAAAAGATAGACAATCAATTGTAACAGGTAGAATAAAGTCAATTGCTAATATGCATCAAGAGATAACATATGATCAAGATGGTAGTATAAATACTTATGATAATTTTAGTATTCGTGTATCTTCACAAAAAAATGTTAATGGTGAAAAATTTGTTTTAAGATTTTTAAAGAAAAATTCAAGTGTTAGAGAATTAACTGATTTAGGATTTCCTAATGATAAAGATTTACTATCAGAAGCGTTTGATAAAAGAAATAGTTTGGTACTTGTTTGTGCACCAACAGGTGAAGGTAAAACTACAACGTTATATAGTGTACTTGATTATTTAAATAGACCAGAAATAAATATAATATCTATTGAAAATCCAGTTGAAATGAGAATGCCAGGAATAAATCAAGTTGAAATAGGTCCAAATATAACATTTGCATCTGCTTTAAGAACTGTTTTAAGGCAAGATCCTGATATTATTCTAGTAGGTGAAATAAGAGATTTAGAAACTGCTGCTATTGCTATAGAATCTGGTCAAACTGGACATTTGGTGTTATCTACAATACATACAATTGATGCAATTGAAGCAATAACAAGATTAAAAAAGATGGGAATATCTTCATATGATGTTGCATCTACAGTAGTAACATTTATTTCACAAAGATTAGTAAGAAAATTATGTGATAAATGTAAAAGACCTCATAAATTAACAGATGAAGAAATTAAGTATATTGAAAAAATAGAAAAACAAACTGGAGAACATTTTAAACTTGATGATGCAAAACTATTTGAACCAGTTGGATGTGAGCATTGTAATGGTATAGGGTATTATGAAAGAGTAGGAGCTTTTGAAATATTATGTTTAGATGAAGTTTTAAAAGATATGATTTCAGAAGGAGCTTCAGCACTTGAAATTAGAAAATATGCTAAAGAACATACAAAATATAAACCCCTTGTTGTAGATGGATTAGATAAAGTATTAAATGGAGTAACAACAATCGAAGAATTAAAAAGAAAAATTATAGTGTAGATTGGGGAATATAATGGAAATATTAAATATGATTTTAGAAAAAGGAATTAATTTAGGTGCAACAGATGTACATTTAGCATCAGGATCTGTACCAGTATATAGAATAGATAGAAAACTATTTTTTGATGAATCAAAATTACCAATGTCTGCACAAATGTTGAATGATTTGGTAGATGATTTTGCAAAAATAACTAGAAATTTATCTAATTTATATGAAGAAAGAAAACAAGTAGACTTTGCATATACTTACGCCGGATTTAGATTTAGGATAAATTTATCATTAACTAAAGGAATACCTACATTTTCAATACGTTTAATTCCTAATGGAAATATTGATATTGAAACTATAGGAATTAAGGAAATAATAAAGAAATTAAAAAAAGTAAATTCAGGTTTAGTCCTTATAACTGGTAAAGTAAATTCAGGAAAATCTACTACTTTGAATGCATATATACAAGAGTTAAATAAAGAAGAAAGTAGAAAAATAGTTACAATTGAAGATCCTATAGAATATGTACATACTTCTAATAAGTGTGTAATAGTTCAAAAAGAAGTAGGTATTGAAGCAGATGTAATGAGTTACTATGATGGACTTATAAATCTTCTTCGTGAAGATGCAGATATATCAGTATTAGGAGAAATAAGAGATAAAAAAACAATGGACGTTGCATTAGATTTAGCAGAATCAGGTGGACTTGTTATAGGTACGCTACATACTAGATCTTGTGGTGAAACAATAGATAGAATAATAAATATGTATGAACCAGCAGATCAAATGGCTGTTAAAAATACATTATCAAGTGTTATAAAATTAGTTATTTCACAAAAATTAGTAGTAGGATTAAACGGTGGGTTAGTACTTGTTCCAGAAATTATGGTAGTAACATCAACAATAGCAGCACAAATAAGACAAGAAAAATTTAGTATATCTGAAATTGAAGATTCAATACATTCATTAAGATTATCTGGATGTAAAAGTTTTGAATCATCACTTGCAGATTTGTATATTAAAAATAAAATTGATATGAAAACAATAAAAGAATCTGTTGAACAAGATAAAGTAGATTTAATTAAAGGGTTAATAGTTAATTCTGGAACTTCAATAAATGAATAATAAAATATAAACAAAAGGAGGTAGAGTACATTTGTCAGAATTTAAATATAGAGCAATTTTAAGAGATGGTAAAATGATAAGAGGTAAAATTACTGCAAATAATAAACATGTAGTAATGGTAAAACTTAAAGAAGCTAAAATACAACCAATTATGATAAAAAAACTTAAAACAGCTCATATAGATAAGAGTAGATTTATATCTAGAAAAGCAAAACCTAAGTATAATCCTCAGTTAGATAAACATAAAATACCATTTAAAAAGATGACATTTAAAGATATGGCAAATATTGATATACGTATGTTAGCAATGATTAGTACAAAAGATATATTAGCATTTGCTAATAATTTATACATATTAAAAAAAGCTAATTTTAATAATATTCAAGCTCTACAATCGCTATATGATGGAACTGAAAATCCAGCATTTAAAGATATAGTAGAAAATATATTAATTGATGTTGAAGCTGGTGAAAGATTAAATGTAAGCATGTCTAATTATCCAAAAGTATTTCCACCTATGTTTGTAAATTTTGTAAAAGTTGGAGAAGAATCAGGAACTTTAGATACTGCTTTGTTATATGCAAGAGATTATGTTGAAAGTTCAAGTAAATTAAAAAAACAAATACGTTCAGCAGTTATACCAAGAGTGTTACAGTTTATTGGTATAATGGCAGCATTGTTTGCTTCAATTATAATAGGTGTACCAATACTAAAATCTGTATATAGCTCATTTGGTTCAACTCAAGGATTACCACCAGCTACACTTGCAGCAGTTGATGCAGTTGATTGGATGATACAAAATTGGTATATATTTGTTACAGCTTTTGTATGTATAGCTCTTGTATTTATAACATATATAAATACACCAAGAGGTAGGTATAACTGGGATAAATTATTAATGAGGATGCCAGTTATAGGTAAAGTAAATACTAATTTAACAATAAGTAAATTTTTCCAAGCAATGTTACTTAATTTAAGAAATGGAATGAGAATACAAGAAAGTTTAGATGTATCAAAAGATGTAACAAACAATTATTTCTTTTTATCATTAGTAGAAGTAGCAAAATCAAACAGTTTAATTGGTGAATCTTGGATAACTCCATTTGAAGAAAGTAAAATGTTTAAACCAATGGTAACAGAAATGATATCAATTGGTATGAAAACAGATTTGGCAGCAATGATGGAAAAAGTAAATGAATATATTAAAATGGAAATTGATGATTCAATATCTAAATTTGTTAAATGGCTTCCAGATATAACTTATTTATTAGTTGGTGTAGCACTTATAGCTTTTGTTATAATTGTTATGATTCCAATAACTCAAGTATATATGGGTTCATTTATAGAATTTTAAGTAAAAAGTAAAATATTTTTAAAAAAGTGTAATAAAAAAACAAGTCATGAATATATATATATCATAAGGTGATATATATTGAAAAAATGGCTTGTTTTTTTCTTTTCTTTTTTACTAATAATATCAATAATTTTAGTCATAATAAATTTTGTTACTACTAAAAATAGTGAGACAAGTATAGGCGAATTAAAAAAGGAAGAAAAAGAAGAAAAAGATAATATTGAATATAAAGCAAATCAAACTATACGAGTTAAAATAACCAAAACAGGAGAAATAATAGCAATGGATATTAACGACTACTTAAGAGGAGTAGTCGCCTCAGAAATGCCAGCTGCGTACAATATAGAGGCATTAAAAGCACAAGCAGTAGTTGCAAGAACTTATACATATAGAAAAATGTTAGAACATGCAGATGGAGAAAATGCAGATATTTGTGATAATTTTAGACATTGTCAAGCTTTTTATATTAAGCCAAAATTAATGGAAATATGGAAAGGTAGAGGATTTGATGATAAAACAAGAATTGATTATTGGGATAAAATAAATGAAGCAGTAGTATCAACTCAAAATGAAGTTATAACATATAATGGAAAATATATAAAAGCATTTTTTCATGCAAGTAGTCCAATTAAAACAGAAGATATAAGTCAAATATGGGGTCATGAAGAACTTTCATATTTAAAAAGTGTTGAAAATACAGAATATGATGATTATACAAATAGATACAGTATTGTTAAAGTAAGTTATGAAGATTTAGAAAAAAAAATACAAGAAAATATAAATGAAAAATTTGATATAAATCAAATAAATATGGATGAAATAAAAATAAATAGTTACACAACAAGCTTAAGAATTAAAGATATAATTATTGGAAAACAATTAATTTCAGCAGAAAAATTAAGAACATTATTTGGACTTAAATCAACGTTATTTACAATGAATGTTGTAGAAGATGGAGTTATATTTAATGTAATAGGTTATGGCCATGGAGTTGGGCTATCTCAAGTAGGTAGTAATTATTTAGCAGATAAAGGAAACAACTATAAAGATATAATAAAACATTATTATACAGGTATTGAAATAATAAAAATAGCAAATTAAAATAAAATAAATTTTGTAAAAATATATAATAAATTAAACAAAAGAAGAGGGATAAAAATGAAAGTAAAAATAAACAATATATTTGAAAATATAAATAAAAATAAAGATAAAGTTCAAGAAAATAAAAGAAGAATATTGAATCATGTGGATAAAGAAAAACTTAATATCAATGAAATAACTATAAAAAGAAGAAAAATTATAAAGGATGAAAATAATTTTGAAAAAATTATTAAAATATTTAAAAATAAATTAAATATTAAAAAAAGCTATTATTTGTTATTCATATTAATGATAACGTTAGCAGGTATAAGTATATATACAAATATAAAAACATATGTAAGTTTAAACGATGAAACATATACTGTATTTAGTAATAATGAAAGTAGTATACTAGAAAATAAGTATCAAAATAATAACACAAATAATAATGATACAAGAGTTATAGAAACAAAAAAAGAAACAGAAAAAGTAAATATTAAAAAAGAAAATAAAAAATTAGGTACAATAGAAACAAAAAAAATAACACCACTTTCTTTTACAGTACCAATAAAAGGAGAAATTTTAAAAAGATATTCAATTAATGAAGTTATATATTCAAATACATTAGAATCATATAAAACGCACGATGGAATTGATATATCAGGTGAAATAGGTTCTAGTGTAAAAGCAATAGAAAAAGGAATTGTTGATAAAGTATATTCAGATTCTTTCTTAGGTACAACAGTTATATTAGATCATGGACAAGGATATAAAAGTATATATTCTAATTTAAGTGAAAATACAAATGTAAAAGTAAAGCAAGTAGTTAAAAAATCAGCAATTATAGGTAGTATTGGAAATACTGCAATAGGAGAAATAAAAGATAAACCACATATTCATTTTATGCTTATGTTCAATAATAAAGTTATAGATCCAGCAAATAAAATAAAATTTTAAATATAAATAGTAAATATTAGTATATTTTAGAATAAACCTTGTCCCAATGCATATATATAATATAATTGGAGGTAATGTATATGATTAATACAAGTGATATAGATGAAAGAGCAAAGTTACTAGCAATATATATAATAGAAACAGGAAGTACTGTAAGAGTTACAGCAAAAAAGTTTAATGTAAGTAAATCAACTGTACATAAAGATATAGCTGAAAGGTTAGAAAAATTTAATCCGTCACTTGCTTATGAAGCAAAAAAAATATTAGAAATAAATAAAAATGAAAGACATATAAGAGGAGGAATGGCAACAAAACTTAAATATTTAGATAAACATATAAATAACGTTAAACAAGTTATTTAAAAAAAGAGAATATCGAATAAAGTGTGTAAACTAGAATTAATTATGATAAACAGATACTATAATTTATATTATAGTATCTGTTTTAGTTAATATATTATTTCTGCTTTTACAAAATTATCAATGCAAATTTAAAATTTTATTATTTTAACTTGAAAAGTTTTAGTCGGTAAAACTTATACCATTGCTTTAAATCAAGTGTGGTTTGCTTGTATTTCAATATAAATTGTGGTACAATATATGTATAGTTTTGGAGGTAATATATGTCTGATAAAGAAAAAAAAATAGAAAATATTAAAACTAATATGGAAATAGAAGGTATGATATTAGAAGAGCAGCAAATAGAAGTAATGAAAAATATATTAGATAAAAAATTAACAATAGAAAATGCAATTAAAAATATAATAAAAAAGTATAAGGTGGTATAGATATGTATGAAAGCAGAAATTCTATATATTGCTATGATAATAGCGACATTTTAATTAACAAGTTAAATATAAAAGATAAAGATTTATTAGATAAAATAGAAAGAGATATTGTATCAACTAAATTATTAGATGAAGGCATACATAAAATACTAGATATACAGAAACTTCATAAAATACTTTTTGAAGATATATATTATTTTGCTGGAGAATATAGAAGAGAAAATATAGCAAAAGATAGTTTTAAATTTGCTGAATACGAGTACATAGAAGAAAATATTAATAGACTTATTAAAGAATTAAAAAATGAAAACTATTTAAAAAATTTAGATAAAAGTAGTTTATCTAAAAGATTAGCATATTATATGTCTGAATTTAATGTATTACATCCATTTAGAGAACGGTAATCGGAAGAACTATTAGAAAGTATATAGAAAATTTAGCAAATAGTTTAGATTATGAGCTTAAATGGTTTAATGAAGAACCAAATAATATACTTTTAGCAAGTATAAAATCAGTAATAGATACTACGGATTTAGAAAGTATTATTATGAAATGTTTAGAGAAAGATTAATTAAAGATTAATTGGAGAATATCGAATAAAGTGTGTAAACTAGAATTAATTATGATAAACAGATAATATAATTTATATTATAGTATCTGTTTTAGTTAATATATTGGGAGTTTGACAGTTTTTTGAGGGTAAAAAGGCTACAACACGCTAATTTACTGCATTCTAGCCTTTTATAATATGCCTAAAAAGTACGTACCATATTTATTTTGTACATTTTAAAAAAATATTAAATTAAAAATTAAATTTTCGTTTTAATAAATTAGTAAAAAATATAAAATTGGATAACTTGATAAATGGAATTTATAAGAAAAACTTATAGGATCTTTTTTATTGAAAAAATAGGGGTGGATAAGAGTATGTTTTGAAACAATTTACATAACTTTTAGTAAAATTATACAAAAAAGTTGCAAATTGCCTTAATATAGTATATAATATATACAGTCAATGGAGGACAGTAGCAATGAGAGTTATAATAGATGAATTTATAAGTTATTTAGAATCAAAGCATGCTGCAAAAAATACTATTGCATCTTATGAACGTGATGTAATAAAATTTGAAGCATATTTTGAAAAACAAAATAAAAAAGTATTCAATTTATCAAAAGAAGATATGCAAGAATATTTAGATTCTTTAACAAAAGAAAATAAATCAAATGCAACAATATCTCGTGTATCAGCTTCGATAAAAGCATATTATAAATATTTAATGAGTAAAAATCTAGCAGAAGAAAATATAGCAGTTAACGTAGAAACGTATAAAGTAGATAAAAAAGAACCAAGCATATTAACAAAAGCAGAGATTGAAAAATTATTAAAACAACCCATAGATAACGATTTAAAAGGTCAAAGAGACGAGACAATGCTTAATACATTGTATTGTACAGGAATGAGAGTAACAGAACTTATATCATTAAAATTAAGCGATGTAAATTTTGCTAATGGAACAATAAAGATTAGTAAAAATAAAATAGCAAGAATAGTTAAATTAAATAATTCAACAATTAAATATTTAACTAATTACGTTTTAAATATGAGACCTTTACTTTCAAAACCAGATACAGATGATACGTTATTTTTAAATGCTAATGGTAAAAAATTAACAAGACAAGGATTTTGGAAAATTCTTAAACAGTATAAGGATGGAGCAGAGATAACAAAAGATTTGACACCGCATACAATAAGACATTCATTTGCAGTACATCAATTAAGAGATGGAATTGAAATGAAGAAATTACAAGAAATACTTGGACATACCGATATTGCAACAACAATGATGTATAATAGTTTTTTAGAAGATAAAAGAGAGTTATAATCAAAAAAATAGACTAATTAATTAGTCTATTTTTTAACATATGATATATATATTATTGAGATTAATAATAATTTATGATAAAATATATTAAAATTAGAAAAGAGTAATGAATATGGATATTCGGAAATAGATATGCTAATACAAAAAAAGTTAGTATTTTAGGAATAATAGCTAATTTATTTTTATTTATAATAAAAATAATAGTAGCTGTTTTAAGTAAAAGTCAGGGACTATTTGCAGATGCAATAAATAGTGGAACTGATATATTTACTTCTTTTATGACATATATAGGAAATAAACTTGCTAGTAAACCAGAAGATAAAGAACATCCATATGGTCATGGAAAAGTAGAATATGTTTTTTCTTTGATTATAAGTATCTGCATGATTGGATTAAGTTTTAAAATATTGCAAGATGCTATAACATCAATTATCCAAAAAAGTGAGATTATATTTTCATTTTATTTGGTAATTGTGTGTATAGCTACAATAATTATTAAATTAGTATTATACATATATACAACAAAAATAGGAAAACAGTATGAAAATTTATTAATTACAGCAGCATCAGAAGATCATAGAAATGATATATTTTTAAGTTTAGCAACTTTATTTGGTATTATAGCAGCTAAATTTGGATTTAATTTTATCGATGGTTTAGTTGGTATTTTAATATCTATATGGATTGCATATATAGCAATTAAGTTATTTTTATCAGCTTATGATGTTCTAATTGATACTGATATTAATGATAATTTAAAAAGTAAAGTTATATCGGTTATAAATGAAGAAAATAAATGCATAATTGATAGTATAAAATCTAGACCAGTTGGAGTTAATTATATACTACTTTTAGAAATATCAGTAGAAAAAAATATAACCTTGGAAGAGGCACATAATATTGCAGAAGATATAAAACAAAAGGTATGCACAATTGATAAAATTGTAGATGCTATAATTCATGTAAATGCATAAAAAAAAGTTATAGCAAATTTGTAATTTGTTATAACTTTTTATATATATAACACAAATCTATCACATATAAAATATATAATTGTAGGGTAGTGTAAAATAGATTATGAAAAAATGAAAGTAAAAAAGAGCTACCAAAAGT
>JAVVTJ010000007.1:0-31978 GCA_036653755.1 Clostridia bacterium | reverse complement strand
TAAACTACTGTGTTGTAGGCTTTTTATCCTCAAAAAACTGTCAAACTTGGGATAACATATATTTTTATAATTGTCAAGAATTACTGAAAAAAATATATAAATGTATGAAAATTAAGTTAAAGAGTAATAAAAAAAGTATATATGAATATATAATAATATAATAAATTATAAGAGGTGTATATATGGAAGATAAAAAAAATAATAAACCAGCTGTAAGTCAAAATATTATTATGGAAAACAGAGAAAAAGTTTGTGTAACAGGAGTTATAGATATACATAGCTTTGATGATGAATTAGTACTAGCACAAACTGATCTTCGGAATTTTAACAATAAAAGGTGAAGACTTAAAAATGAATAAATTAAGTTTAGATAATAATGAATTAGTTGTTGAAGGTCAAATAGTAGCAGTAGCTTATAGTGATATAAATAGCGCAAAGAACAAAGGATTTATGAATAAATTATTTAAGTAGTGTGATTATATGAATTTATCTATTCAAACAATTAATTTTTTACAATTTATAATAATTGGTATATTACTTGCTTTGATATATGATGTTTTTAGAGCATATAGAAAATATAATAAAACAAGTAAAAAGTTTATTATAGTGCAAGATATTATGTTTTTTATAATATCGTTAATTATTTTGATATTTAGTCTGGTAATATTACTTAATGAATCTATAAGATTTTATTTAATAATTGCTATTATACTTGGTATAAGTATATACATAAGTGTTTTTAGTAAGATTATTATAAAAATATATATCCGTTTTTTTACTATTTATCACAATGTATTTTCTTTTATTTGTTTACCATTTAAATTTATATTTCAACTTTTTATAAAAAATTGTAACTTTTTGTTTAAAATTGTAAAAAAAGCTTGCAAAAAAATAAAAAATGTGGTAATTTATATATATAACAAAATAAAGTCTATTAGAATAAATTTTTTAAAATTTAATAAACAGAAGAGGGTTAAAAATGAAAAAACAAAAAACAAAAAAAGTAGTAAGAAAGAAAAAAATTAGTTTTATAAATATTTTATTTATATTTGTAACTATATATTTTATTTCAACTTTTATTAATCAACAAGAATTAATGAATAAATATAATTCTCAAATTGAAATGTATAAAATAGATATAGCAAGTAAAGAAAAACTTTCAAAATATTATAATGATAAGGAATCAAATGTTGAAACAGATGAATATATTGAACAAGTGGCAAGAGAATCTTTAGGTCTTGTAAAGCCATATGAAAAGATATTTATAGACGTAAATAAATAGTAAAATATGTAAAAGCAATGTATTTTTTAAAAGATGTAAAAATATGTTGCTTTTTGTGAGTTTTTGGTATATAATTCTTCTAATGTTATGTAGTAGGAGAAATGATTTATGAGTAGTAATAAATGTAATTTAACGTTTCCACAAAACAATATTTATATGGTAGAAAAATTTGAGGGTAGTTCTATAATAAATACAATAGCGGGTTTCCTTAAAATTGAGAAAAACTTTAAGGAAGAAATTTGTGTAAAAATAATTAATCAATTAATAAAATTAAATGATGCGTTAAGAATAAAAATAAAAGAAAATGAAAATATTCCTTATCAAATTATTGAAAATTATGCATATCAAGATATACAGTATATTGATATGTCAAATAGTACGGATATAGAAATTACTAATTATTTTGAAAAAAGTGTTGATACTTCTTTTAATTTATTTTGTGATAAATTATATGATTTTACTGTTATAAGATCTAGTGAAGATAGTGGATATATATTTATGAAATTACATCATATAATATCAGATGCTTGGACATTTGGACAAGTTATAAATCAACTTGTTAAAATGTATGATAATTGTGTTAATAATATAGAAGAAGAAAAAAATATACCTTCATATTTAGAATATATTTGTTCAGAAACAGAATATATTTCTTCGGATAAATATTTAAAAGATGAAAACTTTTGGAAAGAATATTTAAATGATATATCTAGTCCTATTTCTATTAAAGCAGCATCTACAAAACTATCTAATAAAGCAAAAAGATATTCTGCTATTTTAGATAAAAATTTAAATGATAAAATAATTAAATACACTAAAGAAAATAGAGTATCTGCATATACGTTATTTCTTGCAGTTTTAAGTACATATATATATAGAATAAAAGATAGTAATGATTTTGTAATTGGTACTCCTACATTAAATAGAGCAAATTTTAAGGAAAAGCAAATATTAGGTATGTTTGTATCTACAATGCCTATTCGTATTAAAATACAAGAAAATATGAAGTTTGTAGATTTAGTAAAATCAATTGGTTTAGATACTATGGCAATGTTTAGACATCAAAAATTTCCATTTAATAAAACTTTGGAATATATACATAAAACAACAGATATAAAAGGTAAAATTTTTAATATTATGCTTTCATATCAAAATGCAAGAGCAGATATAGGTGGAAGTGATAAATATTCTACTAAATGGATATTTTCTAAAGCTATACAAGATGAATTAGAAATTCATCTATTAGATATGGATAATAATGGAACTTTAACTATAAATTATGATTATTTAACTGATTTATTTGATGATATTGAAATTGAATATTTACATACAAGAATAATGGCTATTTTAGAAAATGCAATTGAAGATATCGATGTAAATGTTGAAAATATATGTATTATGTCTAATGAAGAAAAAAATAAAATACTATATGAATTTAATGATACAACTACTGATTATCCTAAGGATAAAACAGTCATTGAATTATTTGAAGAGCAAGTAAAGTTAGTTCCAGATAATATTGCTTTAGTTTTTGAAGAAAGTACTTTAACTTATAAAGAGTTAAATGAAAAAGTTAATCAGTTAGCACATTATTTAAAAGAAGAAAAAAGTATCAAAATAAATGATGTTGTTGGAGTTATGATAGATAAATCATTTAATTTAATAATTGCAATACTTGGAATATTAAAAGCAGGTGCTGCATATTTACCATTAGATAGTAATTTGCCGGATTCAAGAATAGATTATATGATAGAAAATAGTTTGTGTAAATTTGTAATCAGTAATATTGAGAAAAAAGAGTATTTAAATATTAATGAGATAAATTTAACAGAAAAAAAAGTAGAAAATCTTACTTTAATAAATAATAGTAATGATTTAGCTTACGTTATGTATACATCAGGTTCAACTGGTAATCCAAAAGGAACTATGATGTCACATAGAAATATAAGTAAGTTGGTTAAGAATATAACATATTTTAATATGAATAAAATTGACAATATATTTTTAGCTGGTAATATTGTATTTGATGCTTCTATGCATGAAATGTGGCTTTGTTTATTAAATGGAAAAACAGGATATTTAATATGTAAAGATACATTAATGAATGCTACAGAATATGAGAAAAAATTATTAAATGTTAAAAATTCATTAGCAATATTTACAACTCAATTATTACATCAATATGCAAAATTTAAACCACAAATGTTTAAAAATGTTAAATATTTAGTTGCTGGTGGAGATGTAATGCTTTACGAATATGTAAAATTAATTAAGGATAATTGTCCTTTAACTAATATAATAAATATATATGGACCAACTGAATGTAGTGCGGCTACTACTACATATAATGTTGATTCTAATGTACATCCTATTCCAATTGGTAAACCCATAGATAATTCAAAATGTTATATATTAGATTCTAAAATGAGATTATTGCCAATATTTACAGACGGTGAATTATACATTGGTGGAGATGGTGTAGGTTTAGGATATATAAATAATGAAATAAATAATAAAAAAAGTTTTTTAAATATTTGCATTGATAATAATAATCAAAGACTATATAAATCTGGTGATGTTACTACTTGGAATGAAAAAGGTGAAATATTTTTTAAAGGTAGACAAGATTTTCAAATAAAAATAAGAGGATATAGAATAGAGATATCTGAAATACAAAATAGTACTATAAATTATCCTAATATTAAAGAGGCATATATAATAGTAAGGGAAAAAGAAAATAAAAAGAAATTAAATATGTATATTACTTCTAATGTATCAATAGATATTTCTGATTTAAAAAAACATTTAAGTAAAGTTTTACCAGATTATATGATTCCTAATGATATATTACAAATTGATATAATGCCACTTACAACAACTGGTAAAGTAGATAGAAATAAATTGCCTGAAATTAATAATAATAATAAAATAACAAATTATCCTAAAAATGATTTAGAAAGAACATTATTATCAACATTTTCTAATGTACTTAGCAATATAAATATTGATGTTGAAGATAATTTATTTGAACTTGGATTAGATTCACTTCAAATTGCAAATGCTATACTAATTCTTAAAGATAATAATATAGATTTAGGATATCAAGATGTGTATAATTATAAAACAATTAGAGAAATATCAAATAAATTAATTGAAAATGAAGATAAAAATGAATATAGTGACTATATTAAAAATTATGATTACACTAATATAAATAAATTATTAAATATTAATTATGATAATAAAATAAAAAACAAAAGTAAAATTGGAAATATACTTTTAACAGGTGCTACTGGCTTTTTAGGAAGTCATATATTAGAAAATATAATCTCATCTAATGAAGATGTTAATGTTTATTGTATTGTAAGAAATAAAACAGAAGATGGAACTTCTAGATTAAGAAAAGTTCTAATAAATTATTTTGGAATAAATTTTGCAAAATATATAGGTAATAGAATTAAAGTTATTGTTATGAATTTATTAGATGACAATAGTGAATATATGCTAAATAAAATAGTATCTGAAAATAATATAAAAACTGTATTTAATTGTGTTGCAAATGTTAGACATTATGGTGATAAAGATTTGTTTTATAAAATAAATGTTGAAATAGTAGAAAAATTGATAAATGTATGTAAAAATAATAATATAAGATTAGTTCAGATATCTACATTAAGTGTTTCTGGAAATGGATTTGAAGGTAGTTTTAAAGAGCAACGCTTTGAGGATAAAAAATATTTTGATGAAAAAACTATGTATCTAGGCCAAAATATAAATAATGTATATGTATATACTAAGTACATATCAGAATTAAGAATTTTAGAAGCAAGATTAGGCGGTTTAGACTGTTGTAATATAAGAGTAGGCAATCTTATGAGTAGAATTTCTGATGGTAAATTTCAAAAAAATTATGATGATAATGGATTTACTCAAAGAGTAAAATTCATTATAGATAATTCAATTATTTCAAAAGATATTTATAAAAATAATTATTTAGAATTTTCTCCTGTTGATGTTACAGCAAAATATATAGTTGAATTATCAAAATTAAATATTATGAATCCTATATATCATCTATTTAACAATAATCATGTATATATAGATAGTTTTATAAATTTACTTAAAAAAAGTTTTAACATAAATGTATGTATATTAGAAGATGATGAATTTGTTGATAAAGTACAAAATATTATAAAGAATAAAAATGTAACTTCATATATGGTTATAATTTCAGATTTAAAAGAAAATAAAACATTAAATTATACAACTGATGTTATAATAAAAGAAGATATAACAAATAATGTATTAAATAGTTTAGGATTAAAATGGCCTAAAATTGATGATAAATATTTGGAATTATTTATAAAGAATATTTATAATGGAAAGGATATATATAAGTATGAAAATGATAACTGAAATTAGTTTATTAATATCCATTTTAGTAATAATTTTTATGATAAAGTATTTATTTAAAAATAGAAATAATAGTAAGCTTCATAAATGTTTATATATGATATTTGTTTTACTTGGTGTATATGTTGCTTCTATGTTTGCACAAATTACATTAGGTAAAATATTAAATATCAATTTAATATATTTCGAATATATAACACGGATGTGCAGCAGAATTTATACCAGTAGTTGTGCTTATGTTAGCACTTACATTTAATAATAAAGATATAAAATTAGATAAATATAAATGGTTATATATAATACCAGTTATAGCACTATTATCATTATGGACAAATGATATACATCATTTATTTTATAAGCAATATTCAACAATTTTTATGGAAAATGAATATGGAATAATGTTTACTATAAATGCAATATATTCATATATTTGTCTTATTATAGCTATATATATATTAATTAAGACTTCACTTAAAAAGTCTGGATTTTTTTCTAATCAGACTGCATTTATTGTTTTAGGATGTTTATTTCCAATAATAATTAATATGCTAGGAGCGCTTAAAATAATACGAATGGATGTATATATAACGCCTATTATGTTTACTTTTACAGCAATATGTTTTTCTATATCAGTTATAAAATATAAAGCATTAAATATAACACCAATTGCATTTAGAACAGTTGTAAATACAATGTCAGATGCTTTTATGGTAATATCTAATGATGGTACTGTAGTAGATAGTAATAAAACATTTGAAACAACTTTTAAATCTATATTAAATAATAATGCAGACTTAAATTTATTTGATATTATAAGATTAAATAAATTAGTAGATATTGATATATTAATGAATATTATTAAACAAACAAGAAAAGAAAATAAAATATTAAGTAAAGAATTTCATTTTAAAACAGAAGATAAAGAAAAATATTTTGATGTGGATATTCATCCTATAAAAGCAAATAAAGGAAGTGAATATGTTGGAACATTATTATTATTTAAAGATATAACTCAACATAAGTTAGATATAAAAGTAATTGAAGAAAAACAAGATGTTATAGTTAAACAAGGACAACTTGTTTCAATAGGTGAACTTGCAGGCGGTATGGCTCATGATATTAATACACCTATATCAGCTATTAAAGCAGGTATACAAATGTTACAAGAAATGTATGTTCCACGTGACGATACTGAAAAGGAATTGTTATTTAGAATGAGTAATTGTACAGAAAAAATAATTAAAATTGTAAATAGTATGAGAAATCAAATAAGAAATTTAGGTAGTAATCAAAAAATAAACTTTAAAATTAGTGAAGTTATAAATGATATAAGAATAATTGCATATAATGAAATTCAAAAAAATAAATGTGAATTAATTGTTGATATACAAGATGATGTAGTAGTAAATGGTGATCCTACTAAACTAAGTCAAGTTTTTACTAATTTAATAATAAACGCAATACAAGCATATGATGAAAAAGGCGGCATAGTAGAAGTACATATATCAAAAGCTCCTAATAATATGTGTATGATAAAAATAGTGGATTATGCAGGTGGTATACCAATATCAATTCGAGACTGTGTATTTAAAAATATATTAACAACAAAAGGTACAAAAGGTACAGGTCTTGGTTTATATTTAGCATATTCTGTTATAAAAGGAGAATTTTCTGGAGAAATTACTTTTGATTCAGAAGAAGGAATAGGTACTACATTTTACATTACTTTAAATAGAGTAAATTAGTTTAATAAAAAGGGTAGGATTATAATCCTACCCTTTTACATTTTTCTTTAATTGGACATATCTCACATTTTGGACTTCTAGAACTACAAATTGCTCTTCCATGATATACTAATATATGATTTAATTTATTAAAGTATTTTTTATCAACTTTTTTTATTAATTCTTGTTCTTGTTTAATTGGAATATTTTTTTTAGTAAAACCCATTCTATAACATGTTCTAGATACATGTGTATCGACTGCAATTCCTACTACTGTATTATAACATTCTTGTAATATTATATTACTGCTTTTTCTTCTTATTCCATATAATTTTGTAAGCTCTTCCATAGTATTTGGAACTTTACCATTATAATTTTTAAGTATACTATTTGCTGTTAAAGAAATATTTTTTGATTTTGTTATATAAAAGCCACAAGGTTTAACTATTTTTTGGATGTCAGTTATGCTTGCACTTGCTAAACTTTCTAATGTAGGATATTTAGTAAATAATATAGGTGTTATTTTATTTACCATATTATCAGTACATTGTGCAGCAAGAATTAAAGCCACAGTTAGCTCAAGTGGAGTAGTATAATTTAATCCACATTTTGCATCTGTATAGCAATTTTCTAGTATTTGTATTATTTCATTTATTTCTTTTTTTGTTTGTAGCTTTTTCATTTTAAATTATTCACCTATACATAAATTCTTTCATATTATATAGTAAATATATTACTATATATTTATTTAAATGTCAAGAGGAGTGAATACATATGTTTGTCGGAGTATTTAGAAAGACTATTGGACTATTTATTTTAGCAATTGGAATTGGTGTACTTCTATCGTTATTATTACCATTTTGGGGATGGATAATGCTAGTAGCAGCAGCTTTAATAATACTTCGGTATTTCATGGTTTTTTTGTTAAGGAGGAATATATATGAAAATAGTTGTGTATAAGCCAGGTAAATTTTTAAGATTTGTACTTAAAACAATGTTTAAAGTATAACAAAAAAAGAACTCAAAATGAGTTCTTTTTTATTATTAAATTAATATTAACGTGGTTTACACATTAATTCAGTAATAGTAATTGTAGTATACTGAATTGCGAAGAAAAATGCATCAACTAAACTTAGTGTTTCACCAATCTCTGCTTGAACACTTAAACGTGTAGAAATTATTTTTTCAAAGTTAGTGCGCAGTAAAAGTGTTACTCTAAAGTAGTTATGACATTTTGTACATTCTACAATAACGTTTATTTTTCTTTCTTTTTCATCGTAATGTATAGCAATTACAATACATTCTTTTGAGTTACATTTGCTATGTTCACAGATAAACTTTCTAAAAATAAATGATTCAATTTGTGATTCATAACACGGAAGAAAACTATCGTTTTCTATAAACTTTTTCATATTTTTCATATTTCCTCCTAATATAATAAATTAGTATTAAAATAAAACATATATATATTATAGCATATTTTTTGTTTTATGTCAACTAATTGTAGAATAAAAAAAAGAAGTAAATAATACTTCTTAATTGATTAAATTGCTCTTTGAACTTTACCACTTTTTAAACATCTAGCACAAACATTAACTTTTTTAGTTGTATTTCCACCTGCATTAACTCTAACTGTTTGTATATTTGGTTTATAAGTTCTAGCTGTTTTTCTATTTGAGTGACTCACTTGAAGTGAGTATGTAACGTTTTTTGAACATATTTCACATTTTGCCATTGTAATTTCCTCCTTCAGAACTAAATTAAAATAATTACTAATATATTGTAACATATAAATAGTAAATAATCAATATAAATGTAGTAAAAAGTTATATTTCAACTAAAAAATATAACTTTAATACTATTATATGTATAATTAATAATTATATTTTTATAATACAACCAGTTGCTTGACCTGCAAACGATTCAGATTTAGAAGTTTGAGGAAATCCCCCACTTATTATAACTGTATCATTTTCTTTTAATAGATTCATTTGTTTAAATATATCAATGCCTGATTTTAATATTTTATCAAAATTATATTCATTTGGAATATAAACTGCTTTGACACCATGTTCTAATGACATTTGTCTATAAGTATTTTTATTGGCAGTTATTACATATATAGGACAGCCAGGTTTAAAGCTTGATAACATTGATGGGGTTTGGCCATGTTCTGTTACAGCTACTATTGCATCTGCATCTGAAAACATTGCACTACAACATACAGCAAAGTTAGCTTGTTTTTTAAATTCATATGGACTACTAATATTTGCATCATCAACTGTTGTTAATTTTTCTAAATTCTTTTTTTTAAATCTCTTCCAATAATTAATATTAGATTCACTTGCTTCTACAATTTTGATCATTGTTTGAACACTTTCTAATGGGTAATCTCCTTGTGCAGATTCTCCAGAAAGCATTACAGCAGATGTTCCATCATAAACTGCATTTGCTACATCAGAAACTTCAGCTCTTGTAGGTCTTGGGTTTTTTTGCATAGACTCTAACATTTGAGTAGCAGTTATAATTGGTTTTCCAGCTGCAACTGTTTTTCTTATCATATTTTTTTGAACAGATGGAAGTGTTTCAAATGGAATTTCAACGCCTAAATCACCACGTGCTACCATTATACCATCAGTAACTTTTAATATTTCATCAAAGTTATCTAAACCTTCTTGATTTTCTATTTTAGATATTATTTTTATTTCTGCATTTCCAAGTTTAGTAAGATATTCTTTAATATCTAAAACGTCAGAAGCTTTTCTAACAAAAGAAGCAGCAATAAAATCAAAATCATTATCAACAGCAAATTGTATATCTTCTTTATCTTTATCAGTCATTGCTTTAAGTTGTAATTTTGCGTTCGGTACATTAACTCCTCTTTTTCCACCAATTAGTCCATTATTCATTATTTTACATTCAATATCGTGTCCATTAATATTTTCGATAATAAGGTCAACAAGACCATCATCTAATAAAATATGACCACCAATTTCTACATCATTTGGTAATCCTAAATATGAGATTGATATTTTTTCATCTGTGCCAGCAATATCATCAGTTGTTAGTATAAATTTATTTCCTTTAACTAAATTATGCTTTTCTCCATCAGCAAATGTTCCTAAACGGATTTCAGGTCCTTTTGTATCAAGTAGAAATGCTACTGATGTACCAAATTTTTCATTTAACTTTCTTAATGTTTTAACTTTTCCTAGATGTTCTTCATGATCACCATGTGAAAAATTAAGTCTCATTACATTTAATCCTGCTTCAACTAATTTAGCGAAAACTTCTTCTTTTTCACTAGCAGGTCCGATTGTTGCTACTATGTTTGTTTTTCTCATAAAACTTCACTCCTTAATATATAGTTTGCATTAAAGCAATATATAGTATACCTAAAAAATAATAAAAAGTCAATAAAATGATGCTTTTTTTATTAACTTGCCGTAAAAAAACTGAAATTACTAAAATATTTAGGGCTAGATTTGTAAAATTATATAGGTTATGCTATATATAATGTAAAATTACTCACTAAAACTAAGCTATACATTATATATAACTTGAATTAAAAGTGTGTACAACAAACGTACTACTTTAATATATTATTAAAGAAAACATTACATATTTTAAGTGAAAATGTGTGATTTACACAATTGAATTTTGGTACTTTTGTACCCTAGTGGGCTAGATTTGTGGCATGTTGCATCATTACTAAAAGTAAAAACAACTTCATGCGTACTATGTTCTATGACATAAATTTAGCATGCGAGCTCCCGTACCCCGAGACTAAATATATTATATACTTTGCTGCAATTAATGTCAACAAATTATTAAATAATTCGGTCGCAAGTTTTTACACAAAACTACATTTTTTAGTTTTTAATATGTATTTAACCTAATTTTACAAATCTAGCCCTAAACCAATTAATTTAGTAGCTTTTATTTACTTTGCCTAAGTTTTATAGTATAATATACGTGAAATAATATTGAGGTGAATATATATGCAAAAGCTTAGCGTTGATGAAGAAGATAAATTATCTAGAAAAGATTATTTAAAAATGAAGAAGAAACAATCAACTATCATAAAAAATAAAAGTAAAATAAAGTATATAGTAATATTTTTTGCTGTAATTTTATCATTATATGTTTTTGTTCAGTTTTATATATATTATAAAGATAATAATTTTAAATATGTATCTGATGAAAATGTAGATAAACAACCTGTATATGATATGTATTATGTATCAGTTGGATATACATATAGTCCAAAATCATCTTTAAATAAAATCAAGTCAAATAGTTTTGATGAGATTTTAGTATATAAAGATTTAGGATTTACTAATATAAAACCAAATAAAGAATATATATATGGTATAAAAGATAATTCACTTTGTAAACTAAATAAATCTACAAATGAGGTAACTGTACTTTATGAAAAAGATGTAAATAAATATACAATGCTAGGTGATGAAATATATGCAGTAGTTGGAGAAAAAAATAAACTTGTATATATTAATGTTGCAACAAATGAAATAAAAGAATTAGGAATAGAACATATAACTGAAATATTAGTTGATGAAAATAATTTATTTTTATGTATAGATGAAACTCAAAAAAAGGTATTGTATAAAACTAATAAACAAGGCAGTGATAAAAAAGCATTAACAAATAGCGAGAACGTTTCATATATTGTACAAGATAATACAAGAATTTTCTTTGTAAATAAAGCAGATAATAATAAAATTTATTCTATACAAAAAGATGGAACAGGTTTAGGTAAAGTTGCAGATATAAAATCTGTTACAGATACTGGAAATATAAAAGATATTGATGGTTCAAAATATATGTTTGTTCAAAGCAATAATTTATATTATGTAAATATTGAGGATAAAAGAAATTTATGGATGATTAATTTAGAAAATAAAAAGATAGAAAAAATAATTTCTATGCCAGTTGATATTTTAGAAATAGTTGATAAAACTATATTTTATAAAGTTGAAAATGAAAAAGGTGTGTATTTATTTAATTTAGAAACTAAATTTAATTCAAGAGTTTCTTCAAGACTTATAACAGAATTTACATTAGATAAATAGTGAGGAGGCTTTCTTAAGTTTATGAAAAAGATAAAACTTATATATAACTCGGTAGCAGGCCAAAGTAAATTTAAATATTTTTTAGATACTGTTATTGAAAAATTTACTCAAAATGGATATGAAGTAGCTATATTTAGAGCAGGTAAAAAATGCAATATATATGATTTTTTAAAAGATATAAACCCAGATACATATGGTATAATAGTAGCTGGTGGTGATGGAACAGTAAATAGAGTACTTAATATAATGATGAAAAATAATATAAAAGTTCCACTTGGAATTATACCAGCTGGAACATCAAATGATTTTGCAAGACATATAAAAATGCCTACTAATTTTTCTAAGTGTATAGATAAAATTTTAACTGGAAATATACAAGATGTAGATGTAGGTCTTGCAAATGATAAGTATTTTATAAATGTATGTTCAGCAGGACTTTTTACAAATGCTTCACAAAAAGTAGATGTAGTACTTAAAAATATAATAGGAAAAGTTTCATATTTTATTGCTGGTGTAAATGAAATGTTTAAATTTAAACCTTTTTTTGTTAAAATAGAAACAGAAAATGATATTATAATAGAGAAAGTATCACTTTTTTTAATATTCAACGGTAGTAGTGTAGGTGGAATGAATAAGTTTACATATAAATCTAATATCCAAGATGGATTATTAGATATTATAGTATTTAAAGATTGTAAATTTTATGAAGCAAGTTTGCTTTTAGCAAAAGTACTTTTAGGTAAACATTTTACAGATAAACACGTAATATATTTAAAAGAAAAATGGCTTAAAGTTACAAAAGTTAAAGGTGAATGTGATGAGCCAGATGTAGATGGAGATGAAGGACTTAAATTTCCTATTGAAGTCACTTGTATAAAAAATGGAATTAAGATGTTTTTGTAGGTGGAAAATATGAAAAATACTTTGTTAGAAAATATAGTAAAGAAAAACATGATTAAAACAGAAAATATTCTTTCAAAATATGCTACTTTAAGTAGTAGCAGTATAAAATTTTTAAGCGAAGAGACAAATGATATAAGACCAGAATTTGAAAGAGATGTTGATAGAATAGTTCATAGTGTATCTTTTACCAAGTATATGGGCAAAACGCAGGTATATAGTATAGAAGATGATGGAATATCAAGAAGAATTACTCATGTTCAATTTGTAAGTAAAGCAGCAAGAACTATTGCAAGAGCTCTTAACTTAAATGAAGATTTATGCGAAGCTATTGCTTTAGGTCATGATTTAGGACATGTTCCATTTGGACATGTTGGTGAGAAAATTTTAAATGATATATCACTTAAAACTACTGGAAAAATATTTTCCCATAATGCACAAAGTGTTAGAATTTTAATGAATATTGAAAATAACGGAAAAGGTAAAAATATTTCATTACAAGTATTAGATGGTATTATGTGTCATAATGGAGAATTTGTATCAAATAAATATTTTCCAGTAAATAAAGATATAGATATATTTTTAAATGAATATAATAGTTTATATGAAAATGAAGATAATATAAAAAAATTAAAACCGATGACATTAGAAGGATGTATTGTTAGAATTGCAGATATAATTGCATATGTTGGTAAAGATATCGAAGATGCAGAAAAAATGAATAAATTTTCTAAAAATCAAATTTCAAAAGAAATTGCAGATGTAGTAGGAAATAATAACAAAGATATAATGAATAATATTATTTTAGATGTTATATATAATAGTTTAGATAAACCATATATTGCTATGAGTCAAGAGATGTATAATACAATAAAAAAATTAAAAAAGTTTAATTATGATAATATTTATTCAAAAGCAAATTCTACTGAAAGTATTTTAGAATATACTAAAATGTTTAATAAATTATTCGATATTTATTTAAAAGCAGTTCAAATTAACGATAAAACAAATGATATATATTTAACATTTTTAAATGATATGGATAAGAAATATATTGATAATAACTCAAATGAAATAAAAGTTATTGATTATTTAGCTTCAATGACTGATAAATATATACTTAAAATGTATGATAAATATAAAGGGGAAAATTAATATGAATTTAAAAGAAGAAATTAGAAGAATTAGGCAAAACATTTAGAATTACTATATATAAATGTCGGTGTAAATGTCGGTGTAAATGTCGGTGTAAATGATTTACAAAAAAATATATTAAATGAAATAGAGAAAGATAGCACTATTATACTATTAAGTTTATCTGCAAAACTTAATACAACATCTAAAACAATTGAAAGAAATATATCAACATTAAAAAAGAAAAAATTATTAAAAAGAATGGGTGCAGATAAAAATGGTTATTGGCAAATAAATAATTAAAGTATGGGAGAGATATAAATGTATGATAAAAAAATAGATAAAAAATGGCAAGAAATATGGGAAAGTAAAAAATGTTTTCATGCAGAGGATTGCTGTGATAAAAAGAAATTTTATTCTTTAATTGAGTTCCCATATCCATCAGGTGCTGGACTTCATGTAGGTCATGCAAGGGCATTTATGGGAATAGAAGTACTATCTAGAATGAAACGTATGAAAGGATATAATGTGTTATTTCCAATAGGATTTGATGCGTTTGGTCTTCCTACTGAAAATTATGCAATGAAGACTGGAATACATCCTAGAATTGTTACAGATGAAAATATTAAAACATTTACTAAACAGCTTAAAGCTGTTGGACTTTCATTTGATTTTGATAGAGTAATTGATACAACTGATCCAGAATATTTTAAATGGACACAATGGATATTTTTAAAATTATTCGAAAAAGGTTTAGCATATAAAGATAAAACATATGTAAACTATTGTCCAAAATGTAGAGTAATACTTGCAAATGAAGAATCACAAGGTGGAGTATGTGATAGATGTGATTCAAAAATAATTCAAATGGAAAAAGAAGTTTGGATGCTTAAAATAACTGATTATGCAGATAAATTATTAGAAGAATTAGATAATTTAGATTTTCCAGAAAGAGTAAAAGCAGAACAAGAAAATTGGATTGGTCGCTCTTGTGGAGCAGAAGTTGAATTTCCTATTGAAGGAACAGGTGAAAAGTTAAAAGTATATACAACAAGGCCAGATACAATATTTGGAGTAAGCTTTATGGTAATGGCTCCAGAACATAAAATGTTAGATAAATATGCAAATAAAATAGAAAATTTTGATGAAGTTTTAGCATATAGAAAAAAAGCGTTAGATAAAACTGAATTTGAAAGAACTAAACTTGTAAAAGAAAAAACAGGTGTTATGTTAAAAGGATTAACTTGTATTAATCCAGTAAATAATGAAAAATTACCAATATTAATAGCTGATTATGTAATGCTTGGATATGGTACTGGTGCTATAATGGCAGTTCCAGCTCATGATGATAGAGATTTTGATTTTGCTAAAAAATTCAATTTACCTGTAAAACAAGTAATTGGAGATGGTATTAATTCATTTAAAAAAGAGTTAGAAAAACCATATTTAGAAGATGGAATAATTATAAATTCAGAATTTTTAAATGGACTTAATACAAAAGATGCGCAAGAGAAAATGCTTGATTATTTAACTCAAAATAATATAGGAGTTAAAAAAACTAATTATCATATGAAAGATTGGGCTTTTGCAAGACAAAGATATTGGGGAGAACCAGTTCCAATAATAAAATGTGAGCATTGTGGATTAGTTCCTATGAATGTTAATGACTTACCACTTACACTTCCAGAAGTTAAAGATTTTATGCCAGGAGAAGATGGAATGAGTCCACTTGCAAAAGTAGATTCATGGGTAAATACAGTATGTCCAAAATGTGGAAGAGATGCTAAAAGAGAAACAGACACTATGCCACAATGGGCAGGATCTAGTTGGTATTATTTAAGATATATAGATCCACATAATATTAGTGAATTTGCAAGTCAGGATAAATTAAAATATTGGCTTCCAGTAGATCAATATAACGGTGGTATGGAACATGTTACAAGACATTTAATTTATTCAAGATTTTGGCATAGATTTCTATATGATATTGGTTTAGTTCCTACAAAAGAACCGTACGCAAAACGTTCAACACAAGGATTAATATTAGGGCCTGATGGAGATAAAATGTCTAAATCAAAAGGAAATGTAGTAAATCCAGATGATATAATAAAAGAATTTGGAGCTGATACTTTAAGAACATATATTTTGTTTATAGGTGATTATTCACAAAGTGCTCCTTGGTCTGAAAATGGAGTAAAAGGTGCTAAAAAGTTTTTAGATAGAGTTATGAGATTACAAGATCTAGCAACAAATGAAGAAATATTAGATAAAGAGTTAGATAGACAAATGAACTTAATGATTAAGAAAGTAACATCTGATTATGAAGAAATGAAGTATAATACAGCTATTGCTTGTATGATGTCATATGTAAATTTATTATATAAATATGATAAAGTAAATATAAAATATATAAAACCATTACTTCAAGTTTTAAATCCAGTAGCTCCTCATGTAACTGAAGAGTTATGGGAAATGCTTAAATTTGAAAATTATATATTTAATTCTAAATGGCCTGAATATGATGAAAATAAAATGGTAGCAGATGAAGTAGAAATGGCATTACTTGTTAATTCATCAGTTAAGTTTAAATTTAATATAGATAGCAGTTTAAATGAAAAACAAATAGAAGAATATATTAAAAAAGATGAAAAATTATTAAAATATATACCTGAAGGAAAACAAATACGTAAAGTTATAGTTGTTAAAGGTAGAATGATTAATGTAGTTATAGGATAAATTATAAAGTATCATAGCATAAATATTTGCTATGATACTTTTGTCGTTAAATGTAGTAGATTGTAAGAAACGTGTTAATAAGTATTATTTTAAATAAAAAGCTTGACTTAAAAACGTATGTTTGATATAATAAATATATAAAATGGTGGTGTATATATGGAAAATAAAATAGATTTAAATACTAATATACAGTTTTTAAAAGGAGTAGGTCCTGTTAAAGCTGGTATATTTAATAAAATAGGATTAAATACAGTTAAAGATTTAATTGAGTATTATCCAAGAGTATATGAAGATAGAACGCAAATAAGAAAAATAGCTGAGTTTATATCTGGTGAAAATGTATTATTTGTAGCTAAAATTAGTGGTAATATAAATATTCAAAGAACAAGAAATAAGCTTACTATTCATAAGTTATATGTAACTGATGGAAGTGAAACTTGTTTGATGGTTTGGTTTAATCAAAATTATTTAAGTGATTTTTTTAAAGAAGACACTGAGTATGTTTTTTATGGAAAAGTAGAAAATCAAAAAGGTATGTTTGTTATTCAAAATGCTAGTATATATAACAAATATGAATTATTTAAAATTATGGGTGTATATCCAATTTATCCTTTAACTAATGGACTTAGTCAAAAATATTTATTTAATTTAATTTCTAATATATTTGAAAGTAATATAAAATTACCAGAAATATTAAATGAAAATTTAAGAAAAAAATATAACTTATGTGATATAGATTATGCAAGCTTAAAAATTCATTTTCCTAAAGATTTTAATGAAGTTGCAATTGCTCGAAAAAGGCTTATTTTTAATGAACTTTTTATGCTTACAATAGCACTTCAATTAATTAAAGGTAATACATGTAAAATAGCTAAAATTAATAATTTTAAAAATACTGATTTAACTAATTTTTTGAAACTTATTCCTTTTGAATTTACTAATGCACAAAAAAAA
This sequence comes from Clostridia bacterium, assembly GCA_036653755.1. Classification (GTDB taxonomy): domain Bacteria; phylum Bacillota; class Clostridia; order TANB77; family CAG-465; genus RGIG5057. Next base: position 13,742 of record JAVVTJ010000007.1, on the reverse strand, counting down.
GTTGTAAATGAAATAAAAAATGATATGTCATCTACAAAAGTTATGAATAGAATGATACAAGGAGATGTTGGTAGTGGTAAAACTATTGTTGCAGCTTCTGCTATTTATATAGCTTGTATAAATGGTTGTCAAGCAGCAATGATGGCTCCTACTACAATACTTGCAAATCAGCATTATTTAGGACTTAAACCATATTTTGATAATCTTCGGTTTTGTTTGTGGGATTATAACATCCACTACTACTAAAAAACAAAAAGAAAAAATTATTGAAAAGTTAAAAAATGGTGAAATTAATATTATTTTTGGAACTCATTCATTAATAGAAGATAATGTACAGTTTAAAAATTTAGGTTTAGTTATAACTGATGAGCAACATAGATTTGGTGTAAAACAAAGAATGAAATTAAGTAATAAATCTAATGAAGTTGAAACATTAGTAATGACTGCTACTCCAATACCTAGAACGCTAGCTTTAATGTTATATGGAGATTTAGATTTAAGTATAATTGATGAACTTCCACCAGGTAGAAAATATATTCAAACTTTTGCTGTTGATAAAAGTTATGAAACGCGTATAAATTCATTTATAGCTAAAGAAATAAATAAAGGAAGACAAGTATATGTTGTATGTCCGTTAGTTGAAGAAAATGATAGTTTAGAACTTAAATCAGTTACTGAAACGTATAATGAATACATAAGCGGAGAATTAAAACAATTTAAAACAGAATTTATACATGGAAAAATGAAATCAAAAGAAAAAGATGAAGTTATGGAAAGATTTAAAAATAATCAGTTTAATATTTTAGTATCTACAACTGTAATTGAAGTAGGCGTAAATGTACCTAATGCAACACTTATGATTATTGAAAATGCTGATAGATTTGGACTTGCTGCTTTGCATCAATTAAGAGGAAGAGTAGGTAGAGGAGAGCATGAATCATATTGTATATTAAAAAGTAGTAATAGATCATCAAAAGTTATGGAAAGATTAAAAATAATGGAAAAAAGTAATGATGGATTTAAGATAGCTGAAAAAGATTTAGAACTAAGAGGTCCAGGAGATTTTTTTGGTATAAGACAAAGTGGACTTCCTGAATTTAAACTTGCGGATTTATTAAAAGATATGAAAGTTTTAGCAGTTACACAAAATGTTGCAAAAGAAATTTTAAAAGATGATATTTTACTTGAAAAAGAAGAAAATAAAGTGTTAAAAGAAGAGATATATTCTTCATATGGAGAGCAACTTAAAAATATTGGTATGTAATATAAAGCTAAATTATTGATATATAATTTTTTAAAAATATTACTTTTTCTTACATAGTAAATAGTAATAATATATTTTGAATATTTATTTGACTTATGTACAAAAATAATGTATAATATATATGTTAAAAGTGGTATTACACTTAAATTAGATTTAATTAAATTATATATATTATGCTGATATATGTAATTTATATAAATTTTGGTCGGGTGAAAAACAAAGTTAATGTTATTTGGTATAGTAATATACCTTGTATTTGTGTATTTAATAAAAATAATTGTATAAAATAATGATATGTAAAATTACATATAGATGGAGGAAATAATGTTTGAAAAAAAAGAAGAAAGTAAGATAAATTCAAATAATAATAGATTTGGATTTGTAAAAAATAATATAAAAAAAGAAGAGATAAATAATACAAAAGAAATGAATAATAAAAGAAAAGTAACAGAAGAATACATGAAAAATGAAAATTTAGTAAAAGATACACATAAAAAATTAAATTCAAAAAATAAAGTTGAATTTGAAGGAAATGTAGTTGAAACTAAAAAAGTAAATAATACAAATAACAATAATTTAAATAATAACCAAAATAGCAGTAAGTTAAAATTAAAAATAATACCACTAGGTGGCCTTAATGAAATAGGAAAAAATATGACAGTTTTTGAATATGGTAGTGATATTATAATTATAGATTGTGGTTTAGCTTTTCCAGGAGATGAGATGTTAGGAGTAGATTTAGTTATACCTGACATAACATATTTAGAAAAAAATAAAGAAAAAGTTAAAGCTTTATTTTTAACTCATGGACATGAAGATCATATAGGTTCAATACCATTTTTCTTAAAGAAAATTAATGTTCCAATATATGGTACAAAATTAACACTTGGTTTAGTTAAAGCTAAATTAGTAGAACATAAATTAGATAAAACAACAGATTTAAGATATGTTGAGCCAAGAGATGTTATTGCAATTGGAAAAATGAAAATTGAGTTTATACGTGTAACTCATTCAATAGCAGATAGTTGTGCAATAGCTATAACAACACCGGAAGGAGTTGTAGTTCATACAGGAGATTTTAAAGTTGATTATACACCAATTGATGGTGGAATGATGGATTTTAGTAGATTTGCTGAACTTGGTAGTCAAGGTGTAACACTTTTAATGAGTGATAGTACTAACGTAGAACGTCCAGGACATACAATGTCTGAGAGAAAAGTTGGAGCAGAATTTGATAGAATATTTATAAATTGTAATAAAAGAATTATAGTAGCAACATTTGCTTCTAATATTCATAGAATGCAACAAATAATAAATACAGCGGTAAAATGTAAAAGAAAAGTAGCAGTTGTTGGTCGTAGTATGGTAAATGTTATAAAAGTTGGAACAGAGCTTCGGATATATAACAGCTCCAGAGGGAACAATAATTGATATAGATAAATTAGATATATATAATCCAGAACAAGTTGTTATTATAACAACAGGTTCACAAGGAGAACCTATGGCAGCACTTTCTAGAATGTCTGCTGGAGAACATAGAAAAGTAGCAATAACACCAGATGATTTAGTTATATTTTCATCTTCTCCAATTCCTGGAAATGAAAAATCAATTAGTAGAGTAATTGATGAATTAGAAAAATTAGGAGCAGAAGTTATTTACAATCAATTAGCTGATGTTCATGTTTCTGGCCATGCATGTCAAGAAGAGTTAAAACTTATGTTGAGTTTAGTAAAACCAAAATACTTTATGCCAGTTCATGGAGAGTTTAGATTTTTAAAACATCATGGAGAAATAGCTGTAAGTTTAGGTACTCCAAAAGAAAATATATTTATTATGGATAATGGTAAAACATTAGAAATAAGTAATGGAATAGTTAAAAAAGGTATGCAAGTTGCATCAGGTATTGTTCTTGTAGATGGTTTAGGTGTTGGTGATATTGGTAATATAGTTCTTCGTGATAGACAACTTTTATCTGAAAATGGTATGATTATAGTTATTATAACTATGGATAGAAAAACTGCAAGTATTGTAGCAGGTCCTGAAATTGTAACTCGTGGATTTGTATATGTAAGAGAAAATGAAGCGTTAATGGATGATATAAAGACTGTTGCAAAAGAAGAATTAGAACTTTGTATAAGAAATAAACAATATGAATGGTCAACTATAAAAAGTAATGTAAGAGATGCTTTAGTAGAATTTGTATATAAAAAGACAAAACGTGAACCTATGGTACTTCCAATAATATCAGAAGTTGATATTGAAACATATGTTAAAGCTAAAAAAGAAATTAATGAACAAAAATAAATAATAAAGGTGTGATTGATTATGGAAAAATATATAGAACTAAGTAATTTAATGTTTCCTAATATTAATAAAACAGTTGAAGATTTAGAAAAACTATATCCTAAAAGAAGTGTAGAAGGTGCAGTAACAAGATTTGCACCTTCTCCAACTGGTTTTTTACATACAGGAGCTTTATTTACATCATTAGTAAATAAAAAAATAGCAAGTCAAACAAATGGAGTTTTCTATTTAAGAATTGAAGATACTGATAAAAAAAGAGAAGTAGAAGGTAGTGTATCACTGCTTACTGCTGAGATGAAAAGATTTGGAATAACAACTGATGAGGGTGTTATATCAGATACAGAAGAAGTAGGTAATTATGGTCCATATACTCAAAGTAAAAGAGAAGAAATATATAAAATTTGTGCTAAATATTTAGTAGCAAATGGACTTGCATATCCTTGTTTTTGTACAAGTGAGATGTTAAATTCTACAAGACAAATACAAGAAAAAAATAAACAAATACCTGGATATTATGGAATATATGCAAGATGTAGAAATATATCAGTTGATGAAATGATTTCTAGAATTAAATCTGGCGAAAAATATATAGTAAGACTTAAAAGTAGTGGTAATCATTTAAAAAAAGTATCTTTTGTTGATTTAATAAGAGGTAAAATTGAAATTGCTGAAAATGATCAAGATATTGTTTTGATTAAATCAGATGAACTTCCAACATATCATTTTGCTCATGTTTGTGATGATCATTTTATGAGAACAACACATGTTATGAGAGGTGAAGAATGGATACCTTCTGTTCCAATACATATAGAGTTATTTGAAAAAATGGGCTTTGAACTTCCTAAGTTTGCTCATTTTCCAACTATAATGAAATTAGATGGTGTGGCAAGTAAGCGTAAACTTAGTAAACGTAAGGATAAAGAGGCAGCAGTATCATATTTTCTAGAATCAGGTTATCCTACAGATGCAGTACTTGAATATTTGCTTTCTGTTATAAATTCAGATTTTGAAATATGGAGAGCTAAAAATCCTGATTTAAATATTTTTGATTTTAATGTTAGATTAGAAAAAATGAATTCATCAGGTGCTTTGTTTGATATGTTAAAATTAAACGATATAAGTAAAGAATATATATCAAAACTTACAAGTTATGAGTTATTAGATAATATTTTAATTTGGTCTAAAGAGTTCAATAATGAAGTTTATGAGTTATTAAATAAAGATTTAAAATATAGTTTAAAAATATTTGGTATAGAAAGAGACAATACAAAAAAAATACGTAAAGATTTAATTAAATATGAAGATGTAATGCCTAATTTCTTTTATTTCTTTAACAATAAATTTGAAGAAGATTTAAGTAATGGATATAATTTTGATATAAATGATAAAATTACAACTTCTGTTATAACAGAAGTATTAAATAAATATTTAGAAATATATAATCATTTAGATGATAAAGATTCTTGGTTTAATAAAGTTAAAATTATAGCAGAAAATTTAGGATTTTGTACAGATATGAAACAATATAAATTAAGTCCTGAAAGTTATATAGGAAGTACAGCAGATGTTGCAAGTATTATTCGTATTAGTATTACTAATAGAAAAAATACGCCAGATATTTATTCTATTATGCAGGTTCTAGGAGAATCTGAGGTTAAAAATAGAATAAATAAGGGAATTTTAAAATTAAAATAGGAGGAAATATTATGCAAGATAGTGAAAAAGTAGATTATACAGAAACTCTTAATTTACCCCAAACATCATTTCCAATGAGAGGTAATTTACCAGAGAGAGAACCACTTTTTTTAAAAAAGATGGAAGAACAAAAAATATATAAAAAAGTATTAGAAAAAAATAAAAAATCAGGTAAAACTTTTATACTTCATGATGGACCACCATATGCAAATGGAGACATTCATATGGGTCATTCTTTAAATAAAGTTATAAAAGATATAATTGTAAGATATAAAACTATGAATGGATATTATGCACCATATGTACCAGGATGGGATACTCATGGTCTTCCAATTGAGAAAAAAGTTCAAACTGAAAAAAAAGTATTTGTAGCTGATGTTGGTACTGTTAAATTTAGAGAAATATGTAAAGATTTTGCTGTGTCACAAATAAATAAACAGGCTATGCAATTTAAAAGATTAGGTGGATTAGGTGATTATGATAAAAATAGATATGTTACATTAGATCCTAGTTTTGAAGCTTCACAAATAGGCGTTTTTTGGGATATGTATAAACAAGGATATATATACAGAGATTTAAAGCCAGTATATTGGTGTAATGATTGTGAGACTGCACTAGCAGAAGCAGAAATTGAATATGAAGATAGTTTTACAACATCAATATATGTTAAATTTAGATTATCAGAAGATAAAGGAATTTTATCAAAATATGGTGATTTAAAAGATACATACTTTGTAATATGGACTACAACTCCATGGACACTTCCTGCAAATCAAGCAATAACAGTTGATTCTGACTATATATATGCAGTAGTAGAAGCAAATAATGAAAGATATATTATTGCTAAAGATTTAGTAGAAAAAGTAATGGAAGAAGCTGCTATTGTTAAATATTTGGTAGTAGGAGAAATATTAGGTAAAGATTTAGAAAATATGAAATGTTTAAAACCTTTAGATACTTCACTTACTTCAAGAGTAATACTTCGGATCTGAGTTAGATTTAAATGTTACATTAGATGCAGGTACAGGTTTAGTTCATACTGCTCCAGGACATGGTAATGAAGATAATTTAGCTTGTAAAAGATATGATGGTATTGAAGTTATAGTTGCAGTAGATAGTAAAGGAAATATGACAAAAGATGCTGGAATATTTGAAAGTCTTAATTATAATGAAGCAAATGATAAGATAATTGTTTACTTAGAAAAAAATGGATATTTATTTGCTAAGAAAAAAATATCTCATCAATATCCACATTGTTGGAGATGTAAAAAACCAGTTATATTTAGAGCAACAACACAATGGTTTGCTTCAATTGATGGATTTAGAGAAGATGTATTAAAAGAAATAAAAAATGTTAGATGGATTCCATCTTGGGGACAAGAAAGAATGACTAACATGGTTAAAGATAGATCTGATTGGTGCATATCAAGACAACGTGTATGGGGAGTTCCAATTCCAATATTTTATTGTAAAAATTGTTCAAAAGAATTAATAAATGAAGCAACAATTGAAAGAATAAAAACATTAGTAAGTGTAAACGGTTCAAATATGTGGTATGATTTAACATCTGAGCAGATACTTAAAGATTTAGGTAAATGTGAATGTGGATGCACTGAGTTTATTAAAGAAACAGATATAATGGATGTTTGGTTTGATTCAGGTTCTACTCATAAATGTGTTTTAGAAGATCCTAAGTATGGTATTGAGCAAGATACAGCAGATATGTATTTAGAAGGAAATGATCAATATAGAGGTTGGTTTCAATCTTCTCTTCTTACTGCTGTTGCAACAAAGAAAAAAGCTCCATATAAACAAGTACTTACACATGGTATGGTAGTAGACGGTGAAGGTAGAAAAATGTCTAAATCTTTAGGTAATGGTGTAGATCCATTAAAAGTAGTGAATAAATATGGTGCAGATATATTAAGACTTTGGGCAATATCAGCAGATTATCAAACTGATGTAAGAATATCTGATGATATATTATCTCAAGTATCAGAAGTATATAAAAAAATAAGAAATACAATGAGATTTTTACTTGGTAATTTAAGTGATTTTAATATAAATACAGATATAGTTGAGTACGTAGATAGAGATGAATTAGATAAATATATGATGTTTAAATTAAATAAATTGATTGAATATATAAATTCTGCATATGAAAATTATGATTTTCATTTAATATATAGTGAACTTCATAGATTTTGTACAGTTGAGCTTAGTAATAAATATTTAGATGTTATGAAAGATAGATTATATACATATAATAAAAATCACAAATTAAGAAGAAGTTGTCAATCTACAATGAATGATATATTAAGAGTATTAGTAAGATTAATAGCACCTGTGCTTAGTTTTACAGCAGAAGAAGTATGGTCATTTATGTCACATAAAAATAAAGAGGATTATTTAACTATATTAACAGCTGGTTTTCCAACAGAAAAATCAGATTATAATGATTCAAATTTAATAGAAAAATGGAATAAAATATTTGCTATAAAAGAGGAAGTAGCTAAATATTTAGAAGAATCAAGAGCAGTTAAAACTATTGGAAATTCATTAGATGCTTTGGTTACAATATATACAACTGGTGATGAATTTAAATTTATGAAAGAAAATGAAGATAATATTAAATTAGTTATGATAGTATCTGAATTTGAGCTTATAGATGATGAAAATAGAAAAATAACTGTTGGAAAAGCATATGGTGATAAATGTGCAAGATGTTGGACATATTCTCATGATGTTGGTAAAGATAGAATTCATAAAGATTTATGTAAAAAATGTATAGATAATATGTAAGTTATCGTAATTGAAGATGTATTAGAATAAATTATTTTAATACATCTTTAATTCATATTAATATATATTGTAACAATAAATTACTCTTGTAATATAATATTATATATATGAAAAGAGTGATTAAAATGAATAAAATAATATATGCAGATCATAGTGCTACAACATATGTTAAAAAAGAGGTTCTAGATGAAATGTTACCATATTTTACTGATAAATTTGGTAATGGATCATCAGTATATAGTTTAGGTGTGGAATCTAAAAAAGCAATATGTAATGCACGAGAAAAAGTAGCAAATGCATTAAATTGTAATGAAAAAGAAATATATTTTACTGCAAGTGGTAGTGAATCTGACAATTTAGCTTTATTAGGAATAGCAAGAGCAAATAGTATAAAAGGAAAACATATTATAACAAGTAAAATTGAGCATTTAGCTATTTTAGAAACTTGTAAAAGATTAGAAAAAGAAGGTTTTGAAGTAACATATTTAGATGTAAATAGTAAAGGATTAATTGAAATAGAAAATTTAAAAAAATATATAAGAAAAGATACAATATTAATAAGTATAATGTTTGCAAATAATGAAATTGGTACATTAGAGCCTATTGAAGAAATTGGAAAGTTAGCAAAAGAAAATAATATAATATTTCATACTGATGCTGTTCAAGCTATTGGTAATATTCATATTGATGTTAAAAGTATGAATATAGATGCACTTAGTTTGTCAGGTCATAAATTTTATGGACCAAAAGGTGTAGGAGCGTTATATATTAAAGAAGATATATCTTTTTTACCAATAATATATGGCGGACATCAAGAAAAAAGTAAAAGAGCAGGAACAGAAAATTTAGCTGGTATTGTAGGACTTGGAAAAGCTATTGAACTTGCAAATGATAATATTGACAAATATAATTTAAAATTATTTACATTAAGAGAATATGCATTAAAAAGAATTATAAATGAAATACCAGGAGTTAAATTAAATGGAGATAGAGATAAAAGATTACCTGGAAATTTAAATATTTCAATATTTGGTATTGATGGTTTATCATTACTTTTAATGTTAGATATGGAAGGAATATATATATCTATTGGAAGTGCTTGTACATCTAGTAGTGTAAATCCATCTCATGTATTAACTGCAATTGGCCTTAATGAATCACAAGCTAAAAGTTCACTTAGATTTACATTTGGGGATGAAAATACAAAAGAAGATATTGATTATATTATATATAAACTAAAAACATTAGTTTTTAATTTAAGAAATAAGATTTAATAAAACACAGGAAATTAATCCTGTGTTTTATATTACATAGTTTCATTAAAAGGTACAAGTGATGATACTTCTTTAATAAATTCACAACAAATTTGATTATAATCTTGATTTGTTATAAATTCATTATATTTTAAAACAAGATTATCATATTGAGTAGAAATATCATTTCCAAATAAACTTTCTTCTTTAACATTTAAAGATATTAACATAGCATCTTTTATTTCTGCTGTATAATCCAAAAATTTAAAATTTGCATCTTTTTCATCTAATATCATATTGTTTCACCTCTTTTAAAATTAAAATAGTATATAATATAATTATGTGTTGTTATATTTTAAATATAACAAAAAAGTATTGTAAATTAAATTTAATGTTACTATTTCGTGTAAAATTTAAAAATACATCCGTAAACTATAAAACTATTGGTGTATTTTCATATGTGTGGAAAAAATAATTTTATCTCACATTTCTTTTATAAATTTGTAAAAAATGCATTCAAAATCAAAATCTTTAATTGGCATTAATAATATATAAAAATGCTGAAAAAGCTTGAAAAATGTTTTAACATAGGATATAATAATGTAAAATAAATGAATTTAAAAAAGTTATGAAAGAAATAGTATAAACATATGCAAACAAAATAGATGGAAAGCAATATGATAATTAATATGTTAGTGAAAATAAAGTTAAGGATGAGAAAAGTAATAAAATGATGAATAAAATTAAAAATAAAACTGAAAAATGTGAAAAAAATAAAACTATAATAATAGTAATTAGTTTTATTTTAGTTATTTGTTGGATGATACTTGTATTTTTATTTTCAAGTCAGATAAGTGATGAATCAAGTAAAACTAGTGGATGTTTAATAGAAACAATTATTAAATTAATAACAGGAAATAATGCTAACAAAGTACTAATAGAAAGCTTGCAACATATAGTAAGAAAGCTAGCACATTTTTCAATATATGCTATTGGAGGAATACTAATTCTTAGCCATATAAATGTATCATATGAAAATCTAAAGTATAAAAAAACTATTGCATTAATTATAGGAATAATTTATGCAATAACTGATGAAATACATCAATTATTTATTCCAGGTAGAAGTGGAAATATAAAAGATATATGTATTGATTCTTTAGGTGTAGCAACGGGTATATTGTTAATTTATTTAGTTAGGTTTTATATAATGAAAATAAGAAAAAAGTGAATAGAAAGTTTTTTTATTTTGAGCATATACTTTAAAATAGGAATATGAGTTATAACAAATAAATGTTACTATTAAATTAATAATTGAATTTATGACAAAATATAATTCATATATTTTTAGTAAGAGGTCAAAAAGAAAATATATACGAAAATTCACCAGTAACTTTATAGTTTACTGATGTATTTTTAAATTCTACACGAAATAGTAACAATTTAAGTTTTAATCTTATTACATTTTTGTAATATTTAATACAAAAGATTGATAATATAATAATAAAGTGATATAATTATTAAAGGTGATAAAGCTTGGAAGTAATAAAAGAAATACTAAAGGTGTTATATTATATTGTTAATATATATATACTGTTATATGCAGTGTATTATGTTTTAACAGCTTTATTTGCATTTAAAAAGAAAAATATAATAAGAAAATATAAACCAAAACATAAATTTGCAATTTTAGTAGCAGCTAGAAATGAAGAAAAAGTATTAGGTAATTTAATAGATAGTTTAAAAAAACAAAAATATCCTGATGAATTATATGATATATTTATCATTCCGAATAATTGTAGTGATAAAACAAAAGAAGTTGCTATAAGTTGTGGTGCTAACATAATTGAAACTGAAGGAGAGATAAAAACTAAAGGTGATGTATTAAAAAAAGCATTTAAATATATGTACAAATTTGGTGAAGAATACGCAGGATATTGTATATTTGATGCGGATAACATTGTTAATAGTAATTTTTTAAATAGAATGAATGATGCTTTATGTAGTGGATATAAAGTAGCACAAGGTTTTAGAGATAGCAAAAATCCATCAGATACATGGATTTCTAGTTGTTATTCATTATATTATTTAACTCAAAATTTCTTTTTTAATACAGCAAGAATGAATATGAAATGGTCAGCTTCTATAAATGGAACAGGTTTTATGATTGCAAAAGAAGTTATAGATGAATATGGATTTAATACAGTAACAATGACAGAAGATATAGAATTTGCAGCATTATGTGCGTTAAATAATATAAAAATTGCTTTTGTAGATGATGCTATAACATATGATGAACAACCACTTACATTTAGACAATCATGGAAACAAAGAATGCGTTGGTCAATTGGAACAATTCAATGTTTGTATAAATATGCTGGTAAATTAATAAAAACTGGTATTAAAGAAAAAATACCACAATGTATAGATATGTGTCTTTTCTTTATGGCACCAATAATACAAATATTATCTACAATATTAGTATTGATTGTATTAGTAATGAGTTTTATGAAAATAAATGTTTTAGGTTTTTCTTCATTTATATTTAATAATACAATACTGTTTATAGGTATAGGATATGTATTTATGATGATTTTATCTATATTAGTATTAAGATTACAAAACAAAAGTATAAAAAAATCTTTAAAAGGAGTATTTACATTAGCAATTTTTATGTTATCATGGGTACCTATAAATATGATATGTTTATATAAAAAAGATCATAAATGGGAACAAATAGAACATAAATCAGATGTAAATATTGAAGAATTAATATAAGAAAATGTTGCAATTTTGCAACATTTTTTTGTTACAAAATTGTAATTATTTTATAACAAAAAAATATTGTATATTGATTAGATATATTGTATAATATAGTTATAGTAGGTGAAAAATTTGAAAAAAATATTTAAGTTTTTAAAAACATTATTTATAGTATTTATTTTAACATGTATATTTATTGTAGGTGTTATAACTATAAATGGATATAATATGTATAAAGATGCGGTAAATAAAATTAGTATAGAAGATAGAGTAGATGAAATAAGGATTAAAAAAGGATATGTTAAAATAGAGCAAATACCAAAAGAATATAAAGAGGCGGTAATATCAATAGAAGATCACAGATTTTATAATCATTCAGGTATAGATTATATATCAACTTTTAGAGCATTTTTTAATAATATTCAAGCTAAAAGTTTAGCAGAAGGTGGTAGTACAATAACTCAACAATTATCTAAAAATATGTATTTTACACAAGAAAAAAAGTTTGTGAGAAAAGTTGCAGAACTGTTTGTAGCATTTAAATTAGAAAAAAAATATTCAAAAAATGATATATTAGAGTTATATATTAATTTATCATATTATGGAAATGGATATAATGGTATAGATGCTGCTTGTAAAGGATATTTTAAAAAAGAACCTATAAATATGACACTAGATGAATCAACTCTTTTAGCTGGTATTCCAAATGCACCTAGTGTGTATGCACTTACTGCAAATCCAGAACTTTCAAGGCAAAGACAAAAACAAGTATTAAATAGTATGGTTAAATATAACTATTTAACAGATGAGTTAGCAAAAGAAGTTATGAATAAATATTAAATTTAAAAAGTGGGTGTTATTATGATAAATATTTTACTTGTAGAAGATGATAGTATTATATCTAGTAGTATAAAATATTATTTAACAAATGAAGGTTTTAATCTTGTATGTATAAATAATATAAAAGACGGTATAGAAAATATAAAAAGTAGTAATTATGATTTGATTTTATTAGATGTTACTTTAAATGATGGTAATGGTTTTGATATGTTTTATGAAATTAAAAAAATAAAAGATATACCAGTTATATTTTTAACTGCTTTAGATGAAGAAATAAATATAGTAAGAGGTTTAGAAATGGGTGCAGATGATTATATAACAAAACCATTTAAAGCACGTGAATTATTGTCAAGAATTAAAAACGTTCTAAGACATTGTAGCAGTGAAATTGAGGAACTTAAAATATTTAACATAACTATTAACACAAGACAAGCAAAAGTGTATAAAAACAGTGAAATTGTCTTTTTAACAGCCCTTGAATATAAATTATTACTTACACTTGTTGAAAACAGAAAAAATATATTATCAAGAGAACAAATATTAGCAAATATTTGGGATGTTTCAGAAGATTTTGTAAATGATAATACTCTTAGTGTATATATAAAAAGGTTAAGAGAAAAAATAGAAGATGATATAAGTAATCCAAAAATAATAATAACAGTAAGATCAGTAGGATATAAAATAGGAGAATAAGGTTTAATATGAAAAATAAATTATTTAAAAATATTATAATTGCAATAGTAAAAAATAAAATAAAATAAACTTAATAAGTAATATATTAAGTTAATGAAAATATAAAAAAAAAATATGATTTTTTAAA
>JAVVTJ010000006.1:0-42613 GCA_036653755.1 Clostridia bacterium | reverse complement strand
TTTTTTTCAAAATTCAACTATTTTCCTTGCTTTTTCTTTATTTTTCTTGTATAATAATAAAGTGAATAATTAATTAGGGGGCATAATAATGGACGAGAATTTTTTAGAAGATCAAAATGTAACACCAGTTTGTTTAGAAGATGAAATGAGAAAATCATATATAGACTATGCAATGAGTGTTATTGTGGCACGTGCACTTCCAGATGTAAGAGATGGCTTAAAACCAGTACATAGAAGAATACTTTATGTAATGAGTGAACTTGCTTTATGGCCAGATAAGGCATATAGAAAATCAGCAAGTATCGTAGGTGACGTAATGGGTAATTATCATCCACATGGTGATGCTGCGATTTATGATGCTTTGGTACGTTTAGCACAAGATTTTTCACTTAGATATCCTTTAGTAAATGGACATGGTAACTTTGGTTCAATTGATAATGATCCACCAGCAGCAATGAGGTATACAGAATCAAAACTTCAAAAAATAGCATTAGAAATGCTTACAGATATAGATAAAAATACAGTAGATTATGTACCAAACTATGATGAAAGATTAAAAGAACCATCAGTACTTCCAGCTAGACTTCCAAATCTTCTTATAAACGGAGCATATGGTATAGCTGTTGGTATGGCATGTAATATACCACCACATAACTTAACAGAAGTAGTTAATGGTATATGTGCAATGATAGATAATCCTGAAATTACTGATGAAGAATTAATTGAATATATATCAGGACCTGACTTTCCAACTGCTGGTATAATAGTAGGTAGAGAAGGAATAAAAAATGCATATACAACTGGTAGAGGTAAAGTTTGTGTAAGAGCAAGAGCTGAAATAGAAGAAGATGCAAAAGGAAGATTTAAAATTATTGTAACTGAAATTCCTTATCAAGTAAATAAAGCAGCTTTGGTTGAAAACATAGCAAAACTTGTTCAAACTAAGGTAATAGAAGGTATATCAGATTTAAGAGATGAATCAGATAGACAAGGTTTAAGAATAGTAATAGAACTTAAAAGAGATGCAAATCCAAATGTTATACTTAACTTGTTATATAAACATACTCAGCTTCAATCAACAGTAAGTATGTTAATGCTTGCTTTGGTAGATAATGAACCTAAGGTTTTAAGATTATCTGAAATTTTAAAATATTATATTGCACATAGAAAAGAAATTGTAACTAGAAGAACTAAATTTGAACTTGAAAAAGCTCAGGCTAGATTACATATTTTAGAAGGATTAAAAATAGCATTAGATAATATTGATGAAGTAATACGTATAATACGTAGCTCAAAAACTGATAATGAAGCAAAAGACAGAATGAGTGAAAGATTTGGATTAGATGATATTCAAGGACAAGCAATACTTGATATGAGACTTAAAACTTTAACTGGACTTCAAAGAGAAAAAATAGAAGAAGAATATAAGTTACTAGTTGAACAAATAGCTTATTTACAAAATATACTTGCAAATGAACATTTAGTTATGGAAATAATTAAAACTGAATTATTAGAAATAAAAGCAAGTTATGGTGATGAGAGAAAAACTGAAATAATACATGGTGAAGGCGATATAAATATTGAAAGTTTAATAAAAGAAGAAACAAATGTTGTAACTATGACTCATTTAGGATATATAAAAAGAATAGCTGTTGATAGTTATAAAAGTCAAAAACGTGGTGGTAAAGGTTTAACTGCTATGAATACAAGAGAAGAAGACTTTATTGAACATTTATTTATAACATCTACACATAATTATATAATGTTCTTTACAAATGCTGGTAGAGCATTTAGAATTAAAGCATATGAACTTCCTGAATCTAGTAGAATTGCTAAGGGAACTGCAATAGTTAATTTACTTCAATTAACACAAGGAGAAAAAATAGCTGCTGTTATTCCAGTTGAATCATATGATGATGAACAATATGTATTAATGTCAACAAAAAATGGATTAATAAAGAAAACACCACTAAAAGAATATAACAATATACGTAAATCTGGAATTCAAGGTATTACTTTAAAAGAAGATGATGAATTAATTGATGTAAGACTTACAAATGGAAAAACAGATATTGTAATTGTAACTAGAAATGGTTTATCAATAAGATTTAGTGAAGATGATGTACGTGCTGTTGGAAGAACTTCAATGGGTGTTAAAGGTATTAATTTAGGTAAAGATGATAAAGTAATAGGAATGGAACCAGTAAGTTCAAATAAAGATTATATTTTAGCTATAACTGAAAATGGTTTTGGAAAAAGAACAGAAGTAGAAGAATATAGAACACAAACAAGAGCAGGAAAAGGAATATTAACATACAAAACAACTTCTAAAACTGGTCATATAATTGGTATAAAAATTGTTAATGATACTGATGATGTTATGATTATAACAGATACAGGAGTTATAATAAGAATTAATGTAAAAGATATAAGTATACTTGGTAGAAATACACAAGGTGTTACATTAATGAGAACTTCTGAAGGTGGAAAAGCAGTATGTATTGCTAAACTTCCATTTGAAGAAGAAAATATAGTAGAAGAATAAATAATTAAAAATAGCTAGTAAAACATATTTTACTAGCTATTTTTAATTTATATTTTTTCAAAAAAATCTTTTCCTTTACCACATATAGGACAAATATAATCATCTGGTAATTGTGTAAAAGATATGTTACCATCATAAACATAATGACATATTCTACAGATATAAGTATCTTTATTTTTTGTTTTTAAATTTCTATACATTTCATAAGTCATAAGTTTATCTTCTTTATTTATTGCTATTGTTTCTATTAAATTAAGAACAAATAAATAATGACTATCACAATCTATTATTTCTTTAACAGTACATATTAAATTACAAACAAAATCTTTTTTAAAATAAATTATATTATCTTTCATATCATAACTTATATCTTTTAAATAATCACTTTTGAATTTATTTTCTATATTTCCAGATATATTTCCAAAATGTTCAATTATGTTTAAATCACAATTTTCAGATAACATACCTATAATACATTTTTTAGATTTAACTATGGTTTGAGCAGTATGAGAATTTTTATTTATTGACATTACTAAATGTGATGGTTCATCTGTTATTTGAATAGTAGTATTTATTATACAACCTGCCATTTCATTGCTATTTTCTGATGTAACTAAATATACACCATAAGGTATTTTAAAAAGTAAAGTTTTATCCATATTAATTCACACTCCTATTATATAGTCATTATACCAAATAAAATTATATAATACAATAATTATATAAATTATGTCTAACATTTCATAAATATTTCATTAAAAAAACAAAAGGTAAATAATCTTTTTATTTATCGAAATTACTTGAAAAAGTTAAAAATATATGGTAATATATTTAATGTAAAAATAAACAAAAGATAAAGTAATTATAGCTTAATATTAATTGATTAATATAAACAACTATAAATTATTAAATATTATTTATGTTATTATTAGAAAGGAATGATTGTAATTATGAAAGGTGTAATTGACAGATTTGAGGAGAAGTATGCAGTATGTGAATTGGATAATGGAGTTATGATAAATATTGGTAAAGATAAGTTACCTATTAATGCTAAAGAAAGTGATGTTGTTATAATGGAAAATAACAATATTTTAATAGATAGAATTCAAGCAACTTCGATGATAAGTTAAAAGATTTTAAAATAATTATAGTACATAACAAATGGAGGTATTTATGGATACAAAATACAAGAGAGTTTTAATAAAACTAAGTGGTGAAGCTATTGGATGTGATGATGGCAGAGGTATTGATTCTAATAAAATGGAAAAAGTAGTAGATCAAATAGTTGAAATATCTAATTCAGGAGTAGAAATAGCTATTGTTATTGGTGCAGGAAATTTTTGGAGAGGTAAATATGGCGATGACTATATGGAAAGAACAACATCTGACTATATGGGTATGCTTGCTACAACTTTAAATGCTTTAGCACTTCAAGATATGATAGAAAATAAAGGGTTATATACAAGAGTAATGACTGCTATTGAAATGAAACAAATAGCAGAACCATATATACGTAGAAGAGCAGTTAGACATTTAGAAAAAAAACGTATTGTTATATTTGCATGTGGAACAGGTAGTCCATATTTTACTACTGATACAGCAGCAGCTTTAAGAGCAGTAGAAACAGAATCAGAAGCGATTTTACTTGCTAAAAATATTGATGGTGTATATGATAAAGATCCTAAAACAAATAAAGATGCTATAAAATATACAGAAGTTACATATATGGATGTAATATCAAAACATCTAGCAGTTATGGATGCAACAGCTATAACGTTATGCATGGAAAATAAAATACCAATTTTAGTATTTGCTTTAAATGAAAATAAATCTATTATAAGGACAATATGTGGGGAAAAATTAGGTACCACTATTGAAAGGTAAAATGCTATATGGAAAATGAAATGATATATAAAATTAAACCAAAATTTAATATATTTTATGAATTATTTATGCCAACTGGATCTAAACTTAGAAATACATTGTTTGTAATAATTTTATGTTTAATTGGTTATATAATATTTATTGCTTCATCAAATTCTTTAAATTTTAATAAAATCTTAAATGTATCTAATAATATTAATATAGAAAGTATATTAAATAAAACTGCAATTTTAATATTAGTATTATTAGCAATTAAATTTATAATTCATTTAGTAGTACAAATTTTACAATATAAAAGTATATCCTATACATTTTATATCGATAATTTAGTATATGAAGATTCATTTTTAAATCAACATAAAAAAACATTAAGATATGCTGATGTAAAAGAAATTGAAATAAGAAGAACTATTTGGGATAGAATAAATGGTTATGGAATCATAGTTATATATACAAATGCAGAAAAATCATATAGTAATGGATTAATATTATACGCTATAAAAAATCCTAAAATAGTTTATTCTAAAATAGATGAAATTATTCATACTAAAAATAATAATGTAGAAGAAAATATTGAATTAATTAATGATACTATTAAAAAAGAAACAGATTTTTTGGGTAGTATAAAAAATAAAGAATGAATAATTTAATATGTTAAAAAAATATATATAAATAATTATAAAAAACGTAATAGTATTACGTTTTTTTCTTTTTTAGTAATAAAGTATATCAATATAATATATATTGTACTATAAATATTGGAGGTATATATGAAAATTGGTGTTACAGGTGGTAATGGTAATTTAGGTAAAGTTATAATATCAGAAGGTAAAAAATTAGATTATGATATGAATATAATTGAAAGTAGCGAAGAATTAGAAAAAAGTAATTGTGATGTATATATAGATTGTACTAATAGATTAGCTTTTTTAAATAATTTAGAAATATATTTTAAAAAGTTAAAACCTATTGTAATTGCAACTACTGGTTTTAATGAAGAAGATGAAATTCGTATAAAAGAGTTATCTAAATATATTTCAATAATGAAGGTAACAAATTTTTGTATTGGAGCATATAAATATTTAAAATTAATAGAAGAAGCTACAAAGTTATATGGATTAGAATATGATATAGTAATTACAGATAAACATCAAAAATACAAAAAAGATAATATAAGTGGAACGGCATATAACATTGAAAAAAGTATTCATAATATAATTCCTGAAAAAAAGGTAAGCTTTTCATCTATTAGAGCTGGCGGAATAGTAGCTGAACATGAAACAATTTTTGTAAATGATAATAATGAACAAATAATAATATCACATAAAATTTTTAATAGAGAAACATTTGCAATTGGTGCATTAAAAGCAACTTTTTGGATAAAAGATAAATTAAATGGAATATATATATTAGATGATATGTTATAATTTTAGTAAAACACAATATAATGTAATAAATACATTATATTGTGTTTATTTGAGGTGAATTATGTTTATAAAAAAAATAAATAATTTAAAAAAATTACAAAAGATATTTGTTATATTTCTAGTAACTTTAATATTTTCAAATAATTTATTTGGATTAAGTTATATATATAATATCGATAAAAAAGTTAGTAATGAATCTAGTATAGCTGTTATTAATAATATTAATCCAACATTTTCTTTTAAATCAAAATCTCAAGTTTTAATGGAACCAATAACTGGTAATGTTATATATGCAAATAACGAAAATGAAAAAATATTGCCAGCTTCTGTTACAAAAGTTATGACTTTATTACTTACAATGGAAGCAATAGAAAGTGGTAAGTTAAAATATACAGATAAAATAATTTGTAGTGCTAAAGCTTCAAAAATGGGTGGTTCACAAATTTGGTTTAAAGAAAATGAAGAACTTACAGTAGATGAGGCATTAAAAGCAATATGTGTGGTAAGTGCAAATGATGTAACTGTTGCTATGGCTGAACATTTAGGAGGAAATGAAGAAAATTTTGTTAAACAAATGAATGAAAAAGCAAAATTATTAGGAATGAATAATACTAATTTTATGAATCCACATGGAATAGACGAAGATAATCATTATACCTCAGCAATGGATATAGCTATAATGTCTAGAACACTTATTAATGAACATCCAGATATATTAAAATATACATCTATTTGGATGGATACTTTAAGAAATGGTACATTTAATTTAAGTAGTACAAATAAATTAATAAGATTTTATGATGGTGCTAATGGACTTAAAACTGGCTCTACATCAAAAGCATTATTTAATTTATCAGCAACTGCAACAAGAGAAGGTACAACGTTTATAGCAGTAGTATGTACAGCTCCAACAGGTGATATACGAAATGAAGAAGTAAAACAATTATTAGATTTTGGTTTTTCTAATTTTAAAATACAAAATATTTGTGATAAAAATACTATAATAGATAAAATTGAAATAAATAAAAGTTTAAATAATTCACAAGATGTAATAATAAAAGATAAAATAAATATTTTAATTGAAAAAGGAAAAGAAATAGAAACAAAAAATGAAATTATATATAATGAAAATATAATAGCGCCTATAAATAAAGAAAAATCTATTGGGAAAATAATTATAACAAATATAAAAGATGGAAATATACTTACGGAAAAAGAAATATATTTATCAAGAGATATATTAAAATCAAGTGTAAAAGATTATTATAAATATTTAATAAAAAAAATAATAAAATTAACATAAAAAAGTAACACATATGATTTATTTCATATGTGTTATATATATATGTTATTAAATTTTTTCATATAATAATAAGTAAATAATTGAATTAAAAGAAAATATGTAAAATAATTTTAAAAAAACTTAAAAAAATTTACATTTTGTTTAAGTTGTGATATAATATAAATGTGAAACAAAAGTTCAAATATACTTAAAAAAGTTTCACATATATTATGGAGGCGAAAAATGGAAGATAAAATTGAGGTTATAACTCTTCTTCAAGAAAAACAAATATTAGTATCCAAATTAAACTCTTTGATTTATGGTGCTATTGAAATAAGAGAAAAAAATTCAAAAAAATACATATATGTACATTGTAGAGAAAACGGTATTGTAATTACAAAGTATGTAGGTGAATATTTAGATGAATTATATAACTTAATATTAAATAATAATATTGAATCAAAAAAAATAAAAAAGAATTTAAGAGAAAAAGATAAAAAATTAAAGCAATTAAATTATATAGAAGAAGATTTGAAAGAAGAAGTAGAGTTAAATATAGACTTTGCCAAAAGACATTTAATAGATACTATATATAAACAAGCAATATTAGAAGGCGTTGCTACGACACTAACTGATACAGAGAATATTATTGAAGGTGGAAAAGTAAGCAATATGACATCAGAAGATGTTATGAAAATAATTAATTTAAAACATGCGTGGGAATTTATACTAAATAAAAATGTTATAGTTTCGCAAACAAATTTTTCACTGTTATGTCAAATCAATAAATTAGTTGAAGAAGGTTTTTATTATAATGCAGGAAAAGTAAGAAATATTCCAGTAAGTATTAGTGGGACAAAATGGACACCTGCTTTTCCAATAGAAAGTATTATTAAAGAAGAGATAGAAGAAATATTAGGAAAACAAGAATGCATAGATAAAGTAATTGAACTCTTACTTTATCTAATGAAAAAGCAAATTTTTATTGATGGTAATAAAAGAACAGCAATTATTTTTATAAATCATTACTTAATATCTAATGCACAAGGAATGATTGTAATTCCTTCTGAATTATCAGAAGAATTTAAAACAATGCTAATTCTTTATTATGAAGGAAAAGATGAAAATAAGATTAAAGAATTTATAAAAGAAAAATGTTATATGAAATTATAAATATTTAATAAAAAAAATAATAAAACTAACATAAAAAAGTAACACATATGATTTATTTCATATGTGTTATATATATATGTTATTAAATTTTTTCATATAAGTATTTGTATAAGTATATATAAAAAAATACAAGGCATTAATGTTTAATACAAATATTACAGCTATATTACAAATTTTGCATTTTTGATGCGTTAAAAATTAAAAAAATGTAAAAAAGTGAGATTTTTTAAAAACCTGATTGATTTTTAAATTTGTTTGTGATACTATTATAGTAGTTAAATTTTAATAATTTATGGAGGGATATATTATGATTGGAATGAGCCAAATAAGAAAAAAATTATATACAGGTATAGCTATTGGTAGTGCTGTTGGTATAGTAGGAATAGGAATAACTTTATGGTGGGGAATAGCTACTATAAAAAGTTATGAAGCAGGAACTAATGCAAAATATAATGATTTGTATACTAAAATGGTATGCGTAGTTAATAAAGATGTAGTACAAGGACAAACAATAACAAGTGATATGTTAAATACAATTCGTGTACATAAAGGTAGTGCGCCAAATGGTGTTATTGAAAAGAAAGCTTCTGCAACTGATCAAATAGCTAAATTTAACATTGCTGCTAATTCACCAATAACAGCAAATATGTTAACTGAAAAAGTATTATCAAGTGATATTAGAGAACAAGAAATAAATACAATTCTTATGCCAAGTGATTTAGTTGAAGGTAAATTTGTAGATATTAGAATAATGTTTCCTAATGGTACAGATTATATAGTACTTACTGGAAAACAAGTAAATAAAATAAGTGGTCAAACTATGTGGCTTACTTTAAAAGAAGATGAAAGACTTATATTAAATAGTGCAGTTGTAGATTCTTTTTTAAATAAAGGTACAAAATTATATGCAACTGAATATGCAGATTCTGAATCACAAATTAAGTTACAAGAAAAACAGGATGAAGTTATAAAGGGTGAAATAAACGCATTAATTTTAAAAGAATTACCAGAACTTGCTACTTTAGTAGAAACTAAAAATGAGAATGAACAAACAACAACAGATGAAAAAGTTACTAGTAATATTTATGTAGATAAAGTTTTTGATTTTATTAAAAGATATAATAATATAACAGCTTCTAGTTCAATGACTAAAACAACATATCAACCAAATGATAAAGTTATGGCAGCAATGGGAACTAATGGAAATATTTCAACTGAAGCAAAAGATAAATTAAGTAATGATATTAGAAGTAATATTGAAAATTTAAACAATCAATATGAAGCAACAAATTCTGAAAAGATTTCTAACGTAGTAAGTGGAGCACAAGGTTCTATAACAGAACAAGAAAATCAAAGAAGAGAATTATTAGGAGATAAAGTTCAATAAGAGGGAGATATAAATGAAAGTAATAGGATTATTAGGATTTAGTGAAAAAATAGATTTAGTAACAAGTTTAACAAAGACATTACAACTTATGGGTAAAACAATACTTGTTGTGGATTCAACATTAGAACAAAAATATAAATATGTTGTACCATCTTTAGATGTTATAGAAAAAGCATATATAACACAATTTGATAATGTAGATTATGCAGTTGGATTTGATAGTATGAGTGATGTTGAAAATTATTTATGTGAACAAAAAATAAATATAAGTTTATATGATTTCATATTTATTGATATTGATAACTCAAAAACATATGAGTTTTTTAGAAGTAGAGCATTTAATCAAATATATTTTGTAACAGATACAAGTATGTTATCATATAAAAAGAATATTGAAATTTTAAATTCAATGAAAATATATGGAACTGGTGAGGCAAATGATGCAAAAATATCTAAAATTGTGTATAGAGGTTATTTATCAAGATTATCAGAAAGATATTTTGAACAAAAATTAAATTCTATGGAAGGTAATTGGGATGATAAAGAATTTGAAATTGTAGAAACAGAACAAGATATGATGCTATATTTAGATTTTCAAATTAGTGGTATAATCCAAATTAAAAAACATTCAAATATGTTTATAAATTCTTTAATAGATATAATTACACAAATTGTTGATGATAGTAAACCATATGAAATTAAAAAAATAATTAAAAAAGGAGGAGTTTAATAAATGGCTAGAATAGTATTTTGGAGCCCAATGAATAATATGACTGGTAGTACTCATGTAGCACTTTCAGTTGCAACTTTAATGGGTATTAATCATAAAGCAAAAGCTTTAATAATGAATGCAAATGCTAATTCAAAAAAAATAGAGACATCTTATACTCCTTATGATGAATTAAAAGATAGTAATGCATTTGAAAATTCAGATATAGGTATTGGTGCTTTAACAAAAATGGTTGTAAGTAATAAATTAACACCTGCTACAATAAAAAATTATGCTAAACCTGTTCTTAAGGATAGATTAGATGTGTTATATGGTATGAATTCTAAAGAAAAAGAACAATATAAATTAATGACTGATAATTTACAATTTGTAACAAGAAAAGCAAATGAAATATATGATTTAGTTTATATAGATCTACCAAAAACTATGGATGAAAAATACGTAAAAGAAACTATTGAAGATTCTGAAGTTATTGTTTGTGTTGTAAATCAAGATATGATAAAATTAAATTCTTTTTTTGAGGATATACAAAAAAATGAATCTTTAAAAGATAAAGCTATTATATATGTTATTGGTGATTATGAAAATAAATCAAAATACAATATACAAAATATTAGAATGAAGTATAGAGTAAAAGAACCAATATTTGCAATTCCACACAATTATGCATTTACAGATAATTGTAATGAAGGAAATATTATAGACTTTTTCTATAAAAATATTAATGCAGAGAAAAATGATTATAATGGAATGTTCATAAATGAAGTTTCAAAATTAGTTGAGAAAATAATAGAATTATCAAAAATTAAAGATTATTAAATTTATATTTATAAGGGGTGAGAATATGGATATTGCGTTTTTTTTCAATATAATTCTAATTGTAATAATTATATTGTTAATAGTAATGTTTCTTAAAACTAAAATTAAGAATACTAATAAAACAGCTGCAGAGTTACAATTAGAAAGAGATAAAGAAAAATATAGTATACATTCTATGCAAGAATATATTAAAAAACAATTTGATGAAATTACAAGAATGAATTTATATGATTTAGCTTTATCTGAAGAAGAATTTGAAAGAAGAAAAAATATTAAATATGAACTAAAAAAAGCACTTAAAGGAGCAGGATATGCTGATATAAGTGATAAAAAATATGTTAAGACTTTAATATTTGATTTACTTAGAAATAATTATAAAGTTAATGAATTAAATATTAATAATGCAATAAAGTTTGATGATGAACAAGCTCTTACTTCACAAGATAAATTTGAAATTTTAATGCATGAATTTAAAAAAGAATTCAAGCAAGAAGCTTTAACAGAGATAATAACAAAATATACTCTTGATGTTCCAAAATATGAATTTGATAAAACAATACCTTCTTATGTTATAACTGCTGAAGAAATTGATAATATTTTCTTTAAAGAAATAAGTATTCCAGCTTTAACATTTGATGATAAATTAGAAATAGTTGTACAAAGAATTTATCAAGGATATAAAGGATATAGCGTTGTAGATGATATTAGAGATATGAATATAGATGGTATCTCTGGTGGTGTATCAGGTATTCCTCCATCATTTTTAGATCAAGTATCAGGTATGGATGATTATATGGCTCAAATGAAAAATGGACATATTCCTATGTCTTATGATAGTGTATGGATATTTTATAAAGGTAAAGCTACATATTTATCATTTTTATCATTTGGCAGTGAACAAGAATTAAAAAGAGTTTGTCAAAATATATATAAATATAATAACCCTGGACAACTTTCAGAATCTGTTGGTTTTAAAGTAAATGAAATGAAAGATGGTTCTCGTGTTGTTGTTTTAAGACCAAATTTTTCAGAATCTTGGGCATTTTTCGTAAGAAAGTTTGCTCCACCTACATTAATATCACCAGAACAATTATTAGTACATGAAGGAAAAGGACCAGTTATTGAACTTTTAAAATATCTAATAAGAGGAGCAAGAGTTACAGCAGTGACAGGTGAACAAGGTTGTGGTAAAACAACATTACTTATGGCTATAATGAAATATTTATATCCAACAATTACAATAAGGGTACAAGAGATGGCTTTTGAATTACATTTACGTAAAATTTATCCTTATCATAATATACTATCTTTAAGAGAAACTGATACAATAACAGGTCAGCAAGGACTTGATGTTCAGAAAAAAACTGATGGTGGTGTTAACATATTAGGAGAGGTTGCAACTGATCCAGTTGCTGCTTGGATGATACAAATGGCACAGGTTGCTTCTAAATTTACATTATTTACCCATCATGCTAAAACATTTCCTAACTTAATAACAGCACTTCGTAACTCACTTCTTAAAATAGGAATGTTTAATTCTGAAGATGTTGCGGAAGTACAAGTTGTTAATGTTATTAACTTTGATATACATTTAAAAAGAGGAACAGATGGTGCTAGATATATTGAGAGAATAACAGAATGTATACCACTTGAAAAAGTTTTCACATATAACAATGATTATAGAAAAGTAAAAGATCTAGAAGGAAAATTAGATAAGTTTATGGATAATACAGTTGAGTATTATAAACATATGACTGAAACAAGTCATTATACATATAAAAATATTGTAGAATTTAAAGATGGAAAATATGTTTTCGCAAATCCTATGACTGAAACTAATATTACAGCAATGAGAGAAAATATGTCTCCTGAAGATATAAAGGAATTTGATAATTTCTTAGATACAGCATGGAGGTGATTATATGGGACTTACAATAGCTATTATACTTATTGCAGTATCTGTTATTGGATTAATAGGATTACTTATTTTTTATATGTTAGTTAAGAAAAAATATAAAAAAAATAAAAGTTTATATGCTCAAGATAAAATTAAAATAAAAAATAAAGCTAATACTAATGATATAGCAGATAAGTTTTATCAAGGACTATATAATAAACTTGTGCAGATTCCTGTACTTAAATATTATACAAAAAAAACACGTTTAAAATTAGAAATGTCTAATGATTATACTGAGTATGAAATAAGAAGACAAGCTGCTAAAAATATGTTTGTAGCAATGTTATTTATGTTTACTTCACTTACAATACTTATTAATTTAGTAAATGATTTATATATGTCTCTTATTATAATTGTTGGTGTTCTTATCATAACTGAAAAAATTATAGATTTACGTGTTTCATCTGTTTCAGATAAAATATTAAGACAAATGCCAGAAGCATTTACTAATATACGTCATGCTTTCCATGAACATGGTATGATTGAAGAATCATTTAATGAAGCAATTGATGAACTTCGGTGAAAAAGATATTGTTCCACAACTTAAAAGAATAAAAGAAGCTATGCTTGCAGAAAAAGCGGATATAGAATTAGAAAGATATTATGATACAGCTCCAAATAGATTTTTAAAATTATTTGCTGGTGTTTCATATTTAACTATGGAACTTGGCGATAGAAAAACAGAAGGTACATCAGTT
The DNA here is from genome assembly GCA_036653755.1 of Clostridia bacterium. Lineage (GTDB taxonomy): Bacteria > Bacillota > Clostridia > TANB77 > CAG-465 > RGIG5057. The sequence continues at coordinate 28,711 of JAVVTJ010000006.1, read as the reverse complement.
TATCTTAAGAACTTAAATAATATTTTAAGCGATGTATATTTGGAAATATTAAAAAAAGATAAAATAAATTACATGTTTAGAAGTTTAACAGTAATTTCAGTTGCTCCACTTTTATTTATAAAACCATTGCAAGCATGGGCTGAATCTAACTTTCCAGCATTACTTAATTTTTATAGTAGTAGTATAGGTTTTATAATACAATCTTTAATTATAGTTTCAATATTTGTATCATATATGATGCTTAGAATTATAAAAGAAGATTCAGAAGAAATAAAATTTGATAGAGTAACATCTGTTAAATGGCAAGATAAATTATATAAAATATCATTTTTCAAAATGTTAGTTGATGCTTTTAAACCAAAGCAACATACTTCAAAATTAAGAAAAGTAGAAATACTAATAAAAAATACAAATGCATATTTAACTATTGAATGGTTATATATTAATAAAATAGTTTCAGGTATGGTTGTAGGTATATTAACATTAGTTTTAATGTTAAATATACAATTTATAGATATTTCGTCTGTATATAATAAAATTGGAGAAGAGTTTTTATCATTTGGTAAATTAACACCTCAACAAGAACAAGCTTCTAAATCTTTAAATGAATATGATAAGAAATATGTAGATAAATATAAAAATAAAAAAGTTACAAGAGAAGAGTTAGAATTTGAAGTAATTGATAAAGTAACTGGTACAAAAGATGATGTTGCTATTGATAGAATAATGGGAAAAATAGATAAAGTAAATAATTCATACTTTAAATTTTGGCAATTGTTTATAATAGTAATTGCAACTTTTGCTGGATATTATGCACCAACTTTAATACTAATAATTAAAAATAAAATAAGAGAAATGGAAAAAGAAAATGAAATAATGCAATTTCAATCCATTATTTTAATGCTTATGTATATTGAAAGAATAGATGTTCAAACAATATTAGAATGGCTTTCAAGGTTTTCATATGCTTTTAAAGAGCCAATATCAACTGCATTAAACAATTATGAATCTGGTGCATTTGAAGCTCTTGAGGAATTAAAAGAAAGTGTTCCTTACAAAGATTTTGAAAGAATTGTAGAACAATTGCAATCAGCAGTTGAAAGAATACCAATTAAAGCTGCTTTTGATGAACTTGAAACAGAAAGAGCTTATTATTATGAGAAAAGAAAATCTGGAAATGAAAAGTTAATTCAAAAGAAAGTAACTTATGGTAAAGTATTAGGGTTTACCCCTATGGTAATACTTATTGGAGGATATTTAGTTGCTCCACTTATGATAGTAAGTATTATGCAAATGATGACATATTTTAGTAGCATGTCATTTTAAAAATAGTTTAAAACACATATCCATGTGTTTTATATAGATAAATATATTTATTAAAGGAGGAATTTTTATATGGATAATGCTCAAAAAGCAATTATGATTGGTGTTGGTTTATTTATAACTATAATCGTTATTGCAGCCGTTATGGCTATTACAGGAATAGGTACAGATTTATTAAATCAAGGACAATCTCAATTAGGTGGTCTTTCAGCACAAATTGAACAACAATTAACTGCTGAATATGACAATGTACAAATGTCAGGTGCACAAGTTCGTGCAGCAATACAAAAATACTATAATGATCCTAAAATGGTTGTTGGTGTAAATAATTCTGTAGGATCAAATACAGCTGGTACTATTACACTAACTTGGGTTACATCAAATCATGGTGGAACAGGTGCTTTAGCAAATACAAATGGTGATAATGCTTTTGTTGCTGCATGGTCAGCACCTACTGCAAATGTACAAAGTTCATTGAATTCTTATACTAACAATGTAGTTTCAACAGCTCAGTATCAAGCAAAATTAGTAAAACTTAATGGTCAAGTTATAGGAATCGCATTTTTAAGAAGATAATTATAATGTATATTCAAAAAGGTATATTATTTTGATATACCTTTTTGAAAATATACATTAAAAAAATATGTATAAATATATATTTTTTTAATGTATATTTGTATAAAAGGAGTGATAATGATGGATGATGATATTGTAATAAGAGCATTAACTATTGGTGCTAGTGTATTTATTACTCTTGCAACAGTTACAGCCGTAATGATGTATTATAATACTGCTAGATTATCTGTTGTTGAAATAGGTACAGGAACAAATATAGAAAAAGAATATAGGGAAGATATAAAAAACGTGATATATAAATCTGAAATTACAGGTAGTGAACTTAAAAATGTTTTACAATATTTCTATATGGATAAAGGTGTAAATATTTGTCTTGATATGTATTATTCTTATCACGAAAATGGTAAACAAATTTCATATATAAAAGTTGATGAAAGACAAAATATAAATTTAAATTCTACTAAAACATTTGAAAATATAATGAAAAATATGATGCCAAATCAAAAATTTAAAGTAGCAAGAACCGGCGAAAAGTATGAATTTACTTTGTTAATATAAAAAGCAAGGAGAATAATTTATGGAAGAAAATGTACAAAGAGTTTTTTCAATAATAATAGCAGTGATAATTTTCTTTTTATTACCAATGTATGTTGCATTTGAAAAAAAAGATGATGTTGCTTATGCTCTTGCTGTTAAAATTACATCTGAATTAGTAGAAAATGTTAAAAACAATGGATATATTTCTAGAAAGATGTATGAAGATTATGTATCAAAATTAGGTATTACAAATAATACCTATGAAATAAAAATGGAACATAAATCATATAAATATAATCCAATTATATATTCATATACTGATACAACATATAAAAAAATAAGAGAAACTTTTGATTATGGAATATATAAGAATGAGTATAAATTAGGATCAATTTCATATAAAGGTAATACATATGGAAATTTAATTTTATCATATGCTAAAAATGAAGAAGTATATACAGAAAGTCAAATATTAGATGTTTTATCAAGAGATAATAGTGGCATATATACTGGAATGTCTAAAGAAGCATATGCAAATATTAAAATAAATGATATACCATTAGAACCAAATTTATATACCTCAGGAGCTTTAGGAGCTATTTATACAATGAATAAAGGAGATCAATTTACAGTAAGAATTAAAAATGTTAATACGACTACAGCAGAAATATTTTTTAATGCATTAACTGTTGGAATGGTAACAGAACCAATACCAAGAGTTTATGTTAATTATGGCTCTACAATATTAGCAGAAAAATATAAAAACTGGGTAGTTGCAAATAGTGGATATACTGGTAATGTTCAAGAAATAACAATAGCAGAAACTGGAAATTATTTATTAGAGGTTTGGGGTGCAAGTGGCTCAGGTAATAATCCGGATAATTTAAATTTGGCTAGTAGAGGCGGAAAAGGTGGCTATGCAAAAGGACAGAAATATTTTACTAAAGGAACAAGAATTTATGCATATGTAGGCGGACAAGGTGCAGGAGATAAAGGTGGTTTCAACGGTGGTGGAAATGCAGGACCTAAGGCAAATGGTGGTGGTGGAGCAACAGATATACGTATAATTGGTGGTGCATGGAATGATAATCTTTCATTAAATTCGAGAATAATAGTAGCAGGTGGTGGTGGAGGTGCAGATGATGTATTAACTAATGAATTGCCTGGCAGTTTAAATGATGGGTCTGGCGGTGATGGTGGCGGAACAAATGGCAGTAAAGGATATATAAATGGTTCATTAGCTATTAGAGGTGTAGATCCTATACCTGAATATAACAATATACAGTGTGCAAATGGTGGAGCACAATATGCTTTTAATGGATTAAAACTTGGATATGCTGAAAATGCAATTTTTTATAATGATTTAGGTGGTGGCGGAGGCGGTTACTACGGTGGTGCTCCTTCAAAACATTATAATGGTGGTGGCGGAGGTGGCTCTGGCTTTATAGGTGGAGTTGCAAATGGACAAATGCAATCTGGAACAAATACTGGAAATGGAATGTTTAGAATAACATTTATAAATTAAAGGAGTGTGATTTAAAGTGGAATTTTTAGGTAATAAAGCATTAATGATAGCAGTAGGTATTTCTATTACACTAGTTATAGCATCATCTATATTATTTACTTTAAATCAAATAACGTTAATATATCAAGATGTATATGCAACAGATGTTAGTATAAGTAAACAATTTATGGAGTTTGCTGCATATGATCAAACTAAAATGACAGGACTTGAAATGTATAATACAGCAAAAAAATATAAAGATAATCCTGCTGTTAATGTAAGATATAGTGTATGGGGAACAGCAAACATAAATAATGATAATTGGATTAATAGATTTAATGAAAAAGACAGAAATGTTACTAGTAGATGGTATAATGTTAGTATTACAAGAGATGATAAAGGAATAGTAACGATTAATTTTAATTAAGGAGATGAAGATAGTATATGGAGGATTCAACTTTTGAAAGTTTAATGATAAGTGTATATGTATTTATATTTATATTGGCAACAAGCTTAACTATATATTTATTTTCTTCAACAGTAGAGTTTGCTGATAAAGCATATGAATATGGAGATATGACAACTGGGGATAGTGTTGTTGAAACTTCATCTGCCCCAAAGTATAATGTAATTACGGGCGCAGAACTTTTAACATATTATTATAATTATACATCATCTGATAAATTTGGTGATGAAGTTAAAGTTAATCCAAATTATATTTTTAAAAATTCTGATGGCTCAATGCTAAAAGATATTGATATAAAACAAACATATACATTAATATATAAATCTGCTAATACTGGTGAAAAACCTATAATTGAAGTTATGAAAGTAGCTTCTGAACAAGAACTTGAATCTGAGGGACCTATAGAAATAGTTAATAAGCCTAATGATCCTATAATATCTACAAATCCAGTTGTAGAAAGCGGAGAAAATGTTACACCAAAAACAAAAGTTGAGTTTATTGCAGAATCTTCTGTAACACATTCTTTTTTAACAAATAGTATAGCAAAATATTATTGGAAAATAGAGTATAGTAAAGAAGATGGTAGAGCTCCATATACAATAGTTACAGAAGGAACAATAGGAGAGCTTTTGTTATATAAATTAGGAGATACATTAGAATTTAGAAAAGGAAAAAATATTATATATGTTACTGCAGAAGATGCATTAGGAAATAAATCTAATACAATGCAAAAAGTAATAAATGTAGGTTTTAAACCTCCAATTATTACTGGAATAAGAGAAATTAATAATAAAGTTGCAAACTATGGAAATATTGATATAGAAACAGGATATGGTGCTAATCTTACTTTTATTGCTGATGCAGTGTCACAAAATTCATTGGGATATATACAAAGATATGAATGGTATGTTAATAATACGCTAGTACAAAACACTGCAAGTTCAAAGCTAGAAAAAATTTATACACCTGGAACATATAACATACTTGTAAAAGTATTTGATTCAATTGAAGGAACGACGCAAAGAGAATTTATATTTACTGTAAATGTAATACCTGCTCCTATAATAACAAGTAATAACAATATTATAAATGCAAATAAATCAATTGCTATTGCTGATCCTACAATTAATCTTTCATTTACAGCATATTTACCAAGTAAATATGATATAGTAAAATATGTATGGAATGTTGATGGAAAAGCATATGAAACTTCAACATATGGAGCACTAAATTTAAATTATGGATTAGGCATGCATACAGTTACTGCTTATGGTATAACAGTATCAGGTATTTTATCATATACTAGAACATTTACATTTACTGTAAAAGAAGATTTTATACCATTTGAAAAAGATTTTGCCTACAATGGATCATATGAATCAGTAACTTTACCAGCTGGAAAATATATATTTGAAGTTTGGGGAGCAAAAGGTGGAAATGTTAATACTGGTGGCGGACTGGGTTCATATTGTAGAGGACAATTAAACACAGCAGTATCTAGAACTTTCTACATATATGTTGGTGGAAGTAATGGATATAATGGAGGCGGAAGTTCTAATTTAGCATATTCAATAGGTGGCGGTGGAACTGATATTAGACTTACGCCAGGAGTATGGTATGATACAAACTCTTTAAGATCTAGAATTATAGTAGCAGGAGGCGGAGGCGGTCGTGGTGGTAGAAATGTATTAGCTGACTGTGGTGGAAATGCTGGAGTTTTAGAAGGATTTACAGGTGCAGATCACTATGGCAATCCAGGTACAGGAGGCACACAAACTTCAGGAGGTATTACGCCAAGAGGATATTATGAAGCTACAAATGGTAGTTTTGGAATGGGTGGCAGTGGTGAAAGAGCAAGTAACACGAGTGCTGGAGCAGGAGGCGGAGGCTATTATGGTGGAGGCGGTGCATCAAGCGATTTAACTAGATTTAATGATTTAGATGATTCTGGCGGAGGCGGTGGTTCATCATTTGTATCAGGATATGCTGGATGTAATGCTATTGATGTATATGGTGTTCATACAAATCAATCAGTACATTTTTCGGGATTATCCTTTATAAATGCTACAATAATTGGAGCAAATAATGATGGATATGGTAGAGCTAAAATAACGCGTGTAAGATAGGAGGTAAGTATGCAAGATAATTTAGGTATAATAATAACTATGATTATTTTTGTAACATTAGTTGTAGTATTTCCTTTATATAATTTATTTGAGAGACAAGATGATATGTCATATACTCTTGTTTTAAAAGCAACAACAAGCTTTGTAGATGAAATAAGAAATAATGGATATATTGATCAAGCTGGATATGATAATTTTATTATGCAACTTGGTAATACTGGTAATTCATATGACGTGCAAATAGAAGCACATAGAAAAACTCTGATTGCCGATGAAAATAATCCGGGACAATATTTTGAACAATATAAAATAGATTATAATGAAGATATATTTTCAAATATAGATGTAACAAATGTAGGTTCAACCGTAAGTTCACTTAAAGAGGGTGCATACTTATTAAATCAAGACGATCAAATATATATTAAAGTAAAAAATTCAAGTACAACAATGGCAGGTGCCCTATTTAATGCTATAATACCAACTGCCAAAAAAGATAGAATAGTTGTAAATTATGGTGGTGTTGTTAAAAATAATTCGTGGAAAAAGTTAGAAAGTATTATATATTAATTTAAAGAAGGTGAATAAATGAAAATAACAGATTTTGCTTTGATATTTATAGGAATAACTCTTCCAATAATAATAGTTGTATATGTAAATGTATCATTTACGATAAAAGCTGTTGAGGAAGAAATGTATTATCAAAAACTTGTAGATTCTGCTCTGCAAGATGCATCCATTAGAATGAAAGAAGTTGAAAGTGAAGATCCTGAAAATGATTATGGTTATTCAGGACAAATAAATAATAAGGTTAGTATAAATGCACAAGTTGCTGCTGATACTTTCTTTAATTCATTTTCAAACAATTTAAATATAAAAGGAAATAAAGATGCAGAACTATTTTTAAAATATTTTGTTCCTGCAATTGCAGTTATAGATTATAATGGTGTATATATTTCGTCTATTGAAGAATTTGATAAAAATGGACAAAAAGTTATAGATCATGTTGTACATCCAAAAAGATATTTTTCTTTTACTTATGGAATAGATAATAATGCAGCAAAAAATGATCAAATAATAACTGATGTAAAAACAATACAAGATTTATCCACTAAAAATGGCTTTTCAATTCATACAGTAGAATTTACTATGGATGATTACGTAACACATAGAGGAAAACAAAATATTGGTATAAATTCTATTACATATGTTTCAAAAGGATTTTATATATCAGATTCAAAAAACAATTCAGATTTATATGATGGAAATACTGGAAATAAAGATGCAGTAGAAACTTTACTTAAAAACAAAAGAAAAGAAATTATAATAGATATTATAACTAAAGAGTTAAATTATGCTGTTAATAAGCATAATCATTATGCGAGATTAGCTAAAATAAATTATGCCTTTTCATTTCCATATACAACAAAAGATGAAATGTATAGATATGTTGAAGATATTGGTATGCTTGCATTTGTTCAAGGTATATCTGTTGGAAATAAATATTTAAATTATAAATCATATGGTGGTTCAAATATAGAGCTTACCACTAAATATTATATAAGTATACCAAATGTAGCTAATGGTTCAAAATACATTAGAAATTTGTATCATAAAGATATAAATTGTCCGGAATATAAGGTATCTGATAAAGACAATATAACACCAAGATTTGTAGGTACAAAGCAGCAAGCATCATCATTAAAAGCATCTCTTACAAAAGGTGGAATAAGTACGTATATACAGGGATTTTATCCATGTCCTTTATGCAGACCATAGAATTGGAAGGTAGGAATTAGTATATGAAAGAAGATAAAAAAGTAAATAATAATAAATTTAAATTAGAAGCAGCAAAAAAAAATATTAATAATGAAAAAATTAAAATAATATTTAAATCAAAAATTACATATATAGTCATAATAGTTACAATATTAATTTTAAGCATTACCACTTTTTTATTAATTTTATATGTAAATACTTTAAAATACAAACCATATATTAGATATGAAGAAAAAATGAAAATATATGGTTTTGATACTATGTATAATAATAAAAGTGCAAAAACAGATGAATTAGTAAGTAAAGGAGAAGCTTTAAAACTTGTACTTGCTGCTACTTTTAATACATATAATATAAGTGATTTTGCTGTAGAAAATAATGACTATTTAAATTCTACATGGACAGAATATGCTGAATCTGCTGGAATTATAAAAGAAGATATAAATCCGGATAATTTTAATGCTAATGTTAAATATATAGATGTTATATCATATTTTGAGGAAAGTAAGAAAAAATTTTTAGAAAATTATCCTATTAAAGATATTGATTTAAAATTAAAAGATTTATCAATATATAAAAATGAAGAACAAATTGCTATTAAAGATATGGTAGCAAATAAAATAATAGAATTAGTACCAAATAAATTAAATGGAAACGAATATATTTTTAAAGGTAAACTAAATGAATTGGTTATCAATTTTGTTGAACAGTTTAATACAATAACAAATTCTGATGAAAAAATTAATATCAATCCAGAAAAAATACCATCAAATTCAAGTCAATATCCATATACATTAGCGAGCGTCGATAAAGAAATATATGAAAAAGAATTTACAGTTTTAGCTGAAAATGACTATTATTCACCAGCAAAATTATATACATATAAAAAAGATCATTATAAGCAAGTACAAACATTTGCAGAAGAATATTTTAACAATTTATTAAATATAGACTATAATACTATAACAGTTGAGTCTTTTAAAGAATCACTTAGAACATATTTAATATTTGATTTAAATCAAACTTTTTGTGAAAATTATGTAAAACATGTAAAAGATAATAAAATAATTATAAATGGAAGTGCTAAGCAAATTGTTCCTGTTTTTTACTTTGATGGTTTAAGTTATAGAATTAGAATGAAATTAAATTTTGAAATAAAAAGTTCAAATACGAAAAATAATATTATATATTTAGATTTTATAAGTGGTTTATCAAAAACATACGAAAAAAATAATTATGAAATATATGTAGATTATTATTTAACTGATGCTATTGGAGCTAATAATATTTATATGGAAGAGTTTGATTTATATGGGGGGATTATTGATAAAAAAAATTGTGGTATAATTGAAGAAGAATATAAAGAAATAAATGATGTGGAGGAAAACAAATGAAAATATTTAAAAATATTTTTAAACTTTTATTAATATCTTTTTTATTAATAAATTCGTTTGAAGTATATGGCTATGGATTAGTATATAAAGCGACTTTTACTGTTCCTAATAATAGTGTGAATAAGACAATTAAAATATTAACAATGGCTCAAGCATCAGTAGGAACAAGAACGGAATTTAAAAATTCTGGTAAACCTTACGGTACATTTATTTCTCCTTCAGCTCATGATTTAGCAAATACTGGTAGTGAAAGTTCATATAGTTCATATTATTATGCTTTTCATCCAAAAGAAAAGAAAATAATTACATCATATAACCCTGGATTTGCAAATAATAGTAAAAGTAATAATATATATTATGATAATTCAGTAGGGGAAATTACTGTAAATTCTTATACTTTTGCTGGGTTTAAAGGTATAGCATCAAATATTCCAGAAAATCAAAATACAAATACATTAGGTAGCACTATTATTTTTAGGAATAGTAGATATAATAAACATTTAGAGTGGACAGTTTCTAAAAGTGGAGTAAGGCTAGATATCAATTTACTTACTAATGCTACAATTGATTTATTATTAGAAAAATATAGCATGAGTGAATTAATTAATGGTATAAGATTTTCATATGGACTTAGAACAAAAGATACCAGATTACCTAGTACAAGAAAAAATATGGATACAGCATGGCTATATTTTCAAAATACTGTAGGAAAATGGTTTTCAGGTGGTAGAGGATTTAATGAAAAACAAGTTTGGACTGCAAGTGGAACAGGTACATATAATAGAGGAGCATCTGTTGCAAATGAATTTGATAATATATTAAAAATACCATTTGAGGAAAAAAAAGATTCAACTAGAAAAATATATATAAATCATGTAGATGAAAAAGGTAATGTAATAGCAGATCTTAAAAAAAATTCTCAAAAAATAATTAAAAACGGAAAAACATACTCATTAAATAGTTCGGGTGCTGCATATAAGTATCAAGAATCATATAGCATAGTTAATGGTCAACAGTTAAGAATTACTGAGAATACTACTTTAAATGATGATACTAAAAATTATGAATTTTTATATGAAAAACATGCTAGTGCCTTACTAGTAGGAAAGAATACTGCTGATGCAGTTTCAAAAGCAACAGCAAATTTAAAAAAAGTTACTCAAACGGGAGGAACACCTAAACAATTTGCATGCCCAAGTGTTTCAGATGTAGTAGTAGTAAATTTAGTGTATAAAGAAAAACCTCCAATTATAATAGATAAAGCTTTACCTAAAGTTAATATTATAGGTAGATTAGAATTTATAAATAATAATGGTGAAGAATATTCTTCTGCAACAACAGGACATAATATAGATTATTCTCCATCTACTGGTAAACTTACTCCTTATGCACAAAATGCATATCCATATATTGTAAGAGCAATGAACTATAGTAAAGAAAAAGAAAATAATAATATAACAGCTACTTCAACTGTATATATAACATATAAATGGCAATATTGGGTATTTGAGCATCATGATAAAAAAAAATGTAAAACTATTCCAGCAAAACCAAGTGTAAATGGAAAGCCTGCAAAACCAAGTAAAATAAAATGCGTATGGGTACATACATCAGATTGTAAATATTACCCTTATGAAAGTAGTAATACAATATCTAGAACATTTACATATACAGTACCATATAGGCATACATGGTATAGAATTAATAATTTTAAGATGTATAGAATAGATAAAATGGATGTCTATGATAATGAAACAAATACAGGTGGAATATTATTTGGTGGAGGCACATATACAGTAAATCCGAGTAATACATATAATCAAAGATTTAATAATAGTAGAGGAAAAGTAAATAAAACATTAAGTGTTAATTTCCCAAGTGGCAGTTATACATTACCATCAGTATATAGCGCTTTTCCAAGTAATAATTCTGGTGAATTAGATGCTAAAAGAAAAGCAGAGGCTGCTTTAAATGCACAAACTCATTTATCAGCTTCAAATGCAATAAATTTAACTATTAGTTATGCATATAATAATGATTATATTGAACTAGATGGTAAAACAGATATGTTACAGGAAAATTATAAATCATGGAGTGAAAGAATAACAGATGAAACTAATACAACAAGAGATTTGGATTCAACAAGAAATGGAAGTGGAAAATATAATACTTCAAATATAAGTTATACATCAAATTTAATGAGTTATATGAAGCCAACTAATAACTTAACTACTAATTTTGACTTTGATCCAAATTATCAAATAATACCATGGAATAGAGAAAATGGTATAAGAAGTTTACAGGCAAAAATATTTTATACAAAAGTTAATGATCCAAAATATAATATAGGTGAAGATTCATTTACATCAACAGATGCAACATATAAAATGAATAATAGTATAAATGTTTCACATTTAGATTTTACAGATAAAAATAAACTTTACAAAGATGAAAATGTTAATGAAGTTAATGTATTAACACCAATAAGTTTTGGAAACTTTGATTTGATAACAACAGAAAAAGTAGACCATTCAACAGGAGCAGGTAATGCAACTATATTACAAAAAAATGCAGAATTTACCATAACGCCAAATACATCAGGAAGTTCAACAGCAGGATATAATTACAATAATACAAGAAAATTTGTAAAGGGTTATTATTATTTGTTTGATTTTAATATTATATATCAAGGCAGAGATATAGAGGCATTTACACCAATATATGTAGAAGGTGCAAATTCATCAATAATAGCAAAAACAACTGACAGTTTTAGTAGTGGTACAGCAGATCAAATAACTAATAGTATAAAAATTGTTGCAATTACTACTAATATAACTGATGCATTAAAATTGTTTTTTGATCAAGCAACATATCCTGAGTACACATATATGGACTCGAATAATAATGTGTTTAGAAATACTAATGTTCAAAATGAATCTAATTTATTAACGAGAAATGATATAGTTAGTGATGCTTATCATAGTATATATAAAGTGATAACTACAAAAAATATAGGAAGAATATTTGATTTTGCTATAACTGATTGTACAGACTTAGCATTTAAAGATGTTTTTAGAAAAAGTGATAGTAATAATATAAATATGTCTACTGAAAAATCATATTATTCTGGGTATAAAAAATGGAATTTATATAGCTTAGAATATAATGAAATGATAAATAGAGATGATATAGGAACAAATCCACAAACAATACTACCATTAGGACCATATAAACATACAAATATGCAATACATTAATGCTCCTAAAATGGGATATAGAATAAGTTTTGATTTAAAAACTACTGGTTATATGATGGCCAATAATAAAGAAAATTCAAGAAGAGTAGAAATAGTGCCAAGTTATTATTATATATCAAAAGATGGAAAAACTTTTGATAATAATATAAATTTATATTATAAAAATTCTTCTGATAAATACATTAATTTTGTAACAAGTGGATATACAATATATTATAAGCCAAATGATGGATATAGATATTTAAGAAATAGTATGTTTACAGATGATTATACATCAATGTCAACTAAATTAGAACCACTTACAATATCTAATAAATTAATACTTACAAATAAAATGATGAGTACAAATAATACATCATTTATACAATCTTGGTACGGGGAATTTAAATTACCTAACTCAACAATTGCTGTTTCAAAAAATGCAAATAGTTCAAACTCTAATATTAATAATCCGTATAAAGATGGATATATAGGTGTTATATTTGATATAAAATGTATAGATAATAATGGATTTACATTATCATATAATACGTATGATAAATCAGCATCAAATACAAATACATCACAATGGGATTATGAAGGATTTATGAATTTTAAAAATCCAGGTTCAATAGTAAATAATACATTAAAATATCAATTGGAAAAAGATATTTGGAATATTGATAATACAATATATAATAATATAAAAGGAACAGTAGTATTATTTGATACAGACAATAGAGCTGCAAATGATTTTGAATAATATAAATTGAAATAATAAAATTCGTATTGATTTTTAATTGATACGAATTTTATTTGGCTTATAAAAATATTTTAATGTTTTTTACACTTTTAAATTTTTGTGACTTTTTATATTCCTTTTTATAATCAGTTAAAAGATAATGTTTAAATTCTTTATTTGCTGTACATTCTTAACTTTTGTGATAAATTGTCTAGTTTTAAGAAATGTATATTAATTTAAATGAAAAGGTTAAATTAAATATATTATTACCTAGTTTTATAATTTTCAACTTGGTGCAGCATTGACTAAATAGTAATATTTTAAACTTAATATATAATATAATAAGTTAATGTTTAACATAATACTATTGCAATATACACATATTTTTGGTATAATATTTTATATAAATTAAGGAGATGTAGATAATGACACCGACACCAATGATGCAACAATATTTAGAAGTAAAAGAAAAATATAATGATTGTATAATATTTTTTAGATTAGGTGATTTTTATGAAATGTTTTTCGGTGATGCGAAAATTGTTTCAAAAGAATTAGAACTTACTTTAACTGGTAAAGATTGTGGGCTAGAACAAAGGGCTCCTATGTGCGGTATTCCATATCATGCTGCTAATACATACATTCCTAAATTAATTGAAAAAGGATATAAAATTGCTATATGTGAACAAGTAGAAGATCCTAAATTTGCAACGGGTATAGTTAAAAGAGATGTTATAAAAGTAATAACTCCTGGTACTATTACAGAGCAAACATTATTAGATGATAAAAAAAGTAACTATATTTCTAGTTATGTTATAGATAAAAAACAAGCAGCTTTTGCTTATGCAGATATTTCTACAGGTGAAATATGTATTTCAAGTGTTTTTGAAAATAATATTGATATAAAAATAATAGATGAAATTGCTAGAATATCACCTTCTGAAATAATTGTTCCAGAAAAAGATATAGAAAGCGATATTGTAAATAATATACAAAAAAGATTTAATACATATATTTCTAAATATAGTAATTTTGAAGAAAATGATAAAATATTAGAGTTATTAGATAATGTAAATGTATATGATGTGCAAAAAAAATGTTTAATTACACTTTTAAATTATATTTTTGATACTCAAAAAAATAGTGTAAATCAAATAAGTAATATAACAAAATATGAGATAGAAAAACATATGCAATTAGATATTCAAACAAGAAGAAACTTAGAAATTTTAGAATCTAATAGAGAAAAAGTAAAAAAAGGAAGCTTATTATGGGTTTTAGATAATACCGTAACTGCAATGGGTGGAAGATTACTTAGAGATTGGGTGCAAAATCCATTATTAGATAAATATGAAATAGAAAAAAGGCAAGATGCTGTATCTTCCTTTATATCTGAGTTTGTACTTAAAGATGAGATAAGAGAATTACTAAAATCTGTTTATGATATTGAAAGAATAATATCAAAAGTAGTAAATTCAAGTGCTATTCCAAGAGATTTAGTTGTTCTTAAAAATTCAATAGAAAAGTTACCGTATTTAAAAGAATTATTATCTTCAATATCAAGTAAAACAAATAATGAATATTTACTTGAAATATATAACCAATTTGATGTACTATCAGATTTATATACTTTAATAGATTCAGCTATATCAGATGATCCGCCACTTACTTTAAAAGAGGGTAATATAATTAAATCTGGTTTTAATAAAGAAATAGATGAATATAGAGAAGCTACTACTGAGGGAAATAACTGGCTTATGGAATTAGAAACTAAAGAAAAAGAGTTAACTGGTATAAATAAATTAAAAGTAGGATATAATCGAGTTTTTGGATATTATTTAGAAGTAACTAATTCATATAAAAATTTAATTCCAAAAGATAGATATATAACTAAACAAACATTAGCTGGTTCTGAAAGATATATTACTCCTGAGCTTAAAGAAATAGAAGAAAAAATATTAAATGCATCAGATAGTTTAAATGATTTAGAATATAGAATTTTTTGTGTTATAAGAGAAAAAGTAGGGGATGAAATAAAAAGAGTTCAAACTACTGCTAAATTGGTTGCTACTTTGGATAGTTTAATTTCTTTTGCTATTGTTGCAAATCAAAATAATTATGTTAAACCTAAAATAACATTAGATAAAACTATTAACATAATAGATGGTAGACATGCAGTAGTTGAAAAAGCTTTAAAAGATGTTCCTTTTATTGCAAATGATACATATTTAGATACAGATAATGAAATGATATCTATAATTACAGGACCTAATATGGCTGGTAAATCTACATATATGAGACAAGTTGCACTTATAACATATATGGCACAAATAGGAAGCTTTGTACCGGCAAAAGAGGCAAGTATATGTATAGTTGATAGAATATTCACAAGAGTTGGTGCATCGGATGATTTGGCTATGGGAGAGTCTACGTTTATGGTAGAGATGTCTGAACTTTCTAGTATACTTAAAAATGCAACAAGTAGTAGTTTAGTTATACTAGATGAAATAGGTAGAGGAACTTCAACTTTTGATGGTTTAGCTATTGCAACAGCAGCAGCAGAATATATTGCTATTGAACTTAAATGTAAAACATTATTTGCAACACATTATCATGAATTAACTGAACTTTCAAATAAGTTTGATGAGATAAAAAACTATTCTGTACAAACAGAAGAAAAAGGTGATGATGTAATATTTTTACATAAAATATTACAAGGATCAGCAGATAATTCATATGGTATATATGTTGCAAAACTTGCTGGGCTTCCTAAAAAAACAATAACAAGAGCTAAAAGTATATTAAGAGAATTAGAACTTACTGATGTTGCAAAACAAAGTATACAAACTAGTAAAAAGATTAGTCCTGAATGCATTGCAGTTGATATGTTTAATTATAAATTAAATGAAATATCTAGAATATTAGAAGATACTGATTTAGATGAACTTTCTCCAAGAGAAGGTTTAGAAATATTATATAAATTAAAAGAAAAAATAAAGTAAAAATAATTAAAAGTAATAGTATATCAATTATTATACTATTATTTTTTTAAAGTTTGATATAATTCTACATTTTTTCTTGACTTAAAAGATATGTAAGTATATAATAAAAATAACAGATATTTATATAAAATGTTTATGTATCATATAATTAAAGGAGGTAATCAAATGGGTAGTATAGTAGTATTAGATGATAATACAATAAATAAAATAGCAGCAGGTGAAGTTGTTGATAGACCATCTTCTATTGTTAAAGAATTAGTTGAAAATGCTATTGATGCAAATGCTAAAAATATAACAGTAGAAATAAAAAATGGTGGAATAAAATATATTAAAATACAAGATGATGGAGATGGTTTTAAATCTGATGATACTGAAATAGCATTTGAAAGACATGCAACAAGTAAAATAAGACAGGAAACTGATATACTAAAAATAACATCAATGGGCTTTAGAGGAGAAGCTTTAGCATCTATTGCTGCTATTTCAAAAGTTGAACTTTTAACCAAAAACAAAAATGAAGATATAGGTACAAAATTAATTGTAGA
The DNA here is from genome assembly GCA_036653755.1 of Clostridia bacterium. Classification (GTDB taxonomy): domain Bacteria; phylum Bacillota; class Clostridia; order TANB77; family CAG-465; genus RGIG5057. The sequence continues at coordinate 11,485 of JAVVTJ010000006.1, read as the reverse complement.
AGGTGGAAATATATTATTAAAAGAAAATGCAGCTTCTAATAAAGGAACTACTATGTATGTAAAAGATGTATTTTTTAATACTCCTGCAAGATTTAAATTTTTGAAAAAAGATTTTACAGAAGCAGGTTATATAGAAGATGTTATGATAAGAATATCACTTTCTAATCCAGATATATCATTTAAATATATAAGTAATGATAAATTAATTTTAAATACAAATGGAGATGGTGCTTTAGATTCTGTTATATACAGTATATTTGGAAAAGATATATATTCCAATATAATGGATGTAGATTATATATATGAAGATATACATGTTATAGGTAAAATAGGAACACATCAAATATCAAGATCTACTAGAAATAATGAGTTTACATATATAAACAATAGATATGTAAAAGATAAGATACTTATTTCAAGTATTGAAAAAGGATATAATGAAAAAATAGGAATAAATAAATTTCCTTTTGCTATCATAAATATAAAAATAAATCCAAATAAAATAGATGTAAATGTACATCCAGCAAAATTGGAAGTTAAATTTGAAAATGAAAATAAAGTATTTGAAGCAGTATATTTTGCAGTTAAAAGTGCATTAGAAAAAGAAGAGAAAAAAAACAGTCCTTTTACTATATTAAATAAAGAAGCAGAAGATATTAAAATAAATAAAAATGAATTTAGTTTTGCAAATAAAAATATTGATAAATATTTTGAAAGTAAAAAAACAGAAAATAATGTTGAAAAAGTATTAGATAATATAGAAGAAAATACAGTTCAAAAAATATTGCCAAATAATATTTTAGAAGAGAAAAAAGAAGAATATAAATTAGAAAAAAATATAGAAGAAATAAAACCAATTACATATATAAAAGATGAAATACAAATGTATGAAAAAACTGAACTGTTATATAAATATATAGGACAAGTATTTGATACATATATATTAATTCAAATAAAAGATACAATGTATATAATTGATCAACACGCAGCACATGAAAGATTGTTATATGAAAAATTTAAATCACATTTTTATTCAAAAGATAAAGAAACACAAATGTTAATGATTCCATTACTAATTGAACTTAGAAATAACGAATGTGAAATAATACAAAATAATATAGAATTTTTTGAAAATACAGGATTTATTTTAGAAAAGTTTTCAGATAATTCGTATAAAATATCAGGAATACCCAATATAGGTGTAAATGTTATAGACTATAAATCAATGTTTTTAGATTTAGTAGATGAACTTATGGGATCTAGTAAAACAGAATATAAAGATAAAGAATTTAGATTTTTAGCAACACTTGCTTGTAAGGCAGCAGTTAAAGGAAATATGAAATTTACTAAAGAAGAACATATTAAATTATTAGATGAAATGTTAAAATTAGATAATCCTTTTACATGCCCACACGGAAGACCAACTGCTTATGAAATAACAAAATATGAAATAGAAAGAAAGTTTAATAGAAAATAGGTGAATTATGTGGATAATGTTATATGTATAGTAGGACCTACAGCTTCTGGCAAAACTAGTTTATCAATTAGTTTAGCTAAAAAAATAAATGGTGAAATTATTTCTGCTGATTCTATGCAAATATATAAAGGTCTAGATATAGCAACAGCAAAAGTTACAAAAGAAGAAATGCAAGGTATTATTCATCATTGCATTAATATTGTAAATATGGATTCAGATTTTTCGGTAGCAGATTTTAAAAAAATAGCTTATGAAAAAATAGATCAAATATTAAAAAAAGGAAAAACTCCTATAATAGTTGGTGGTACAGGGTTATATATGTCTTCAGTTATACTAGATATGAATTTTGATAAACAAGAAATAGATGAAGAATATAGAAATAGTTTATATGAGATAGCTAAACAAAAAGGTAATGAATATGTACATAACTTACTAAATCAAGTAGATGAAAAGTCTGCAAATGAAATACACCCTAATAATTTAAAAAGGGTAATACGAGCTTTAGAAATGTATAAATCAAATAAAGTAAAAAGTATACATATTGAAGAAGAAAATAAAAGAATAAGTAATATGAAATCAAAATATAAATTTAATCTTTTTTGTATTACAATGGATAAAAGCATATTAGATGAAAGAATAAATCAAAGAGTAGACGTTATGTTTAAATTAGGACTTGAAAAAGAAGCAAATATGGTATATAATTTAAAAAATTGTACAGCAAAACAAGCAGTTGGATATAAAGAATTTTTTGAATATTTTAAAGGTAATAAAAAAATAAATGAAGTAGAAGAAGAAATTAAACTAAGAACAAGACAATACGCAAAAAGGCAGATGACGTGGTTTAAAAAAATGCCTAATGTTATATATCTAGATGGTCTTGAAGCAAAAGATAAAAATGTAGAAAAAATTATGGAGAAAATATATGAGAAGAAATAGAACTAGTGAAAGAAAAGAACTTCAAAAAGTTCAAAATAATTTAATTAAAAGAAAGATTTATAAAAATAAATTATATATAATTATATTATGTTTAATCATATTTTCTATCGCAATATTTTTTATTTGGTATAAGCAAAAAAAAGATGTAAAAGCTGCAGAAGCTACTAGTGGTAAATGTGAGATATATACTGAAACAAAAGGCTATATTTTAAATAAAGAAACTGTTGTAAAATATAATGCAGATGAAACATTAATACCAATTGCAGAATCAGAAAAAAGGATTACTATAAATAATGTTATAGGAATATATAAAAATAATAAATATAATGATGATGTAAATAATTTAAAAAAAATAGATGAACAAGTAAATGAAAAACTTAAAATATTGCCAGAAGTATATTCAAATGATGTTATATCAATAGATAGAGAAATAGATGACGTTATAAAATCTATAAGGGGATTATCGTCATATATTGAAATGGCTGATTACAAAACTAAATTAGATAATTTAGCATATAAAAAAGCACTTACAATAAGTTCATTAACTCCAAGTGGAGAAGAAGTTACAAATTTAATATTAGAAAGAGAGAAATATACAATAGATATGAATAATTCTTCAAATAATGTTAAAGCACCGTTATCAGGAATTATGATATACAAAAATGATGGATTAGAAGACAAATTTGAATTAAAAAAGATTAATAAAATAACTAAATCTGAATGTAATGATATAATATCACAATATGATAAATCACATGATGAATCATTTGGTCTTAAAATAGTAGATAATTATGAATCATATATTTTAATAAAAGTAGATAATAAAAATGATAAATATATAATAGAAAATAAGATATATATGATTGAATTATTAGATAAAAACAAAAAAATAAGAGGAGAATTAATAAAAAATATAAAAGAAGATGACATAAACTATTGTATATTTAAAATAACAAATAACATAGAAGATATAGTAGATTTACGAAAAACTGATATAAAAGTAGTATGGAAAGAATTAAATGGACTTATAGTAAATAGTAATTCATTAAAAAAAGTTTCAAACATAGATTATATAACAATAATTAGTTTAAATAAATATATTGATATACCAGTAAAAATATTATTAAAATTAGAAAATTTAACATTAGTATCTAATTATACAAAAGAAGAAAAAGAAAAGTTAAACATAAAAGAAACTAGAAAATTAGCATTATATGATAGAGTTGTAGAAAATAACAAATAATTTGTATAAGGAAGAGTGAAAATAATGAGAAAAACATTAATAATTATTGGCATAACAATAGGAACAATAATATTAATTGCTATTATGGTATATTTTGGAAATGAGTATTGGATTAGAGAAAAACCAAAATATAATGAAATAGCATATAAAATTGAAGAAAAAGAAAACGAGATTGTTGAAACAGTATATTATCCTAAAAATTTAAATCCAAGTAAAGTTATAAGATTATATATATATGAAAACGATAAATTAAAAAAAGTAATTGAAGAAAATTATTATAAAAATATAGTACTTGCAAAAAGAAAAATATTTCCAATACAAACTAATAATGAAGTTGTAATACAAGAAAATATTATAACAACTATTTCAGAAATAAATTTTAAAGAAACAGATAATAATAAAGAACATATAAAAATGAAATTAAAACAAAATCATATTAATCAAAGTGAATTATTCTTAGATAGTAAAAAATAAGATATTAAGATATTATGAAACAAAAGAGCCATTGAAATTTTATTTAAATTTCAATGGCTCTTAATAATTTTATTTAGTATAACGTACTTTAAATTTAATTATTTGTTAACCTACATAAGATACTGCCGTTACAATAACATGTGGAGGAGACAAAGAAGCAGATATATTTGGAACAACAATTATTCTGTAGTCTTTGCGATATTCAATTGTCAAGCCGCTAAACCAAAGAACTTGATCAGTATTTACAGCAACAGCAATACGTTCTACTTCAGATGTACCCCAAGGATAAACACGTTGCAAAATTACTAGTACATTTTGCACTTCTGTAGAAGGACCTACATAAATATGCGAAGTAAGCCGATCTCCAGTAAACGAAATGTTATTAGTTTCCATACTTGTGTAAATTGGTGCGCTGAATCTGTACTGCTGTTGAGGTGTAGAATATGTGGCAATACCTTCATCATTTGTAACAGGCATTACCTCAACACTAACACCTGAATTTTCGGCAGTGACATCATGTTCGGGTGTTTGTGCATATGCAGAAACTGGGGAAATCGAGAAAATCATTGCCATAGATAAGAACATTGCGATTGTTTTTCCTGAAAACTTTTTCATAGAAATACCTCCATTTTTTTTTTTTTTGGAACACTATTATAACTTGAAAAAATTATATCACAATTAATGCATTTTGCAACAGTATATCTAGTTATTTGACATATTTCGACAAAACTCGACGTAAATAAAAGAAAATATAGATTATATATTTTCTTTTATTTTGTTATATGTAAAATCATAAGATCTTTTTTCATTTTCTAGTTCTATTTCTTTTTGAATATAAAACTCTTTTGAATTATCAATTAATAACGGTACATCAATTATTCTATTGTATTTATATATACAGTCTGGAAATATTGTAGAACATATAATAAGTTCGGGATTTATATAATCACCTAAGGTGTAATCTTTTAAGTTACACATATTATCATAATTAAAAACTATATTTTCATTTTGAATAACTAAGCTAGAATTATGTACAAATATATTTAAATTATCAGTTTTTATTCTTAAAATATCATAATTATCATTAAAATATTTATCTGAATCTTTAGGAGATAAATATGCAAGTATACCTTTTTTTGTTATACCTGAATGTATAAAAGATACATTAGAAAATTCTGATAACTTTATTCCATATTTTATTAAATTTTTGATTTCTTCTTTTTTTACATATAAATATAAATTTCGTATTTTATTTTGCATATTTATATAATTCTCCTTTCTTCTACATTATACACTTTTTGTTATTAGTTTTCAAGAGTAATTGTAACAAAATCAAATTAATTAATATATAATAATATAGGTGAGTGTTATGATTGATACTATAATTTATTTAGTTGCGGTTATTGGTATAATTGCTGTGATAGGATCTTTTTTTGAAGTTTTTAAAAATTCAAATATTGAATATTTTAAAGGTATTTCTAATAAAATATTTGATTTTAAAAAAGAAAAGGTAAAAGGTGATAAATGGGTAAAGATAGATATATATATAAATAACATAGAAGAAGATAAAACAAAAAAAATAATTGAATGTATAAAAAATAGTAAAGATATAAATAAATTAGCTGATTATTTAAATGTGTATAAAATATTTGACAATAAATAGTTTTTGCTGTAAAATATGATTAGGTGATTAAAATGTATGCATATTTTAAAGGAATAGTAAAAGAAGTAGAAGAAAACAAGTTAGTTTTAGATGTAAATAATATAGGATACAATATATTTATGGCAGATGATGATTTAAGAAATATTAAGATAGAAGAAGAAGTTTTAATATATACATATTTTAAACATAGGGAAGATGATATGAGTTTATTTGGATTTTCAACCAAAAATAGATTAGAATTTTTTAAAAAATTAATAAAAGTAAGTGGCGTGGGAACTAAAGTCGCTTTAGGTATAATATCTAATATATCTGCAACAGAAATGTGTACAGCTATTGCTACTGATAATGTAGTAGCATTAAAATCAATTCCTGGAATCGGACCTAAAATGGCTAGTAAAATTATATTTGAATTAAAAGATAAAATAACTAATGATGATATTTTAAATAAAAAGATAAGTAAAAATACAGTTGTAATAAATGAAGCAGTAACTGCATTAAAAGTATTAGGATATACTGAAAAAGAAATTGCAAATTGTATAAATGATACGGATTTAGAAGATAAATCTGTTCAAGAAGTTATAAAAATGTGTTTAAGATATATGCAAAAATAAAATAAATAAGTTTTTAATGTAAAAATTAAAGACTTTTTTTATTGAATTAGTACATGAAATTTATGGTAAAACAATACTTTTACTAAAATATAGTTTACAAAAATATTTTTTTGTGATAATATATATATGTAAAATACGAAAGGAAAAATTATGATAGAATTTATAAATGTAAGTAAAAAATATGAACATAATGTTGCTGCACTTGAAGATATAAATATAAAAATAGAAAAAGGTGAATTTGTATTTTTAGTTGGACCTTCAGGAAGTGGAAAATCAACTTTTTTAAAATTAATGGTTAAAGAAGAAGAGGCTACAAGTGGAACAGTTATAGTTAATGATACAAATATTAATAAACTAAAAGATAAAGATATACCATATTTAAGAAGAAAAATTGGTTTTGTTTTTCAAGATTTCAGATTGTTATATGATAGAACAGTAGCAGAAAATATTATATTTGCTTTAAGAGTAATTGAAGCATCTGAAAAAGAAATAAAATATCAATTAAAATCTGTTTTAGAACTTGTAGGATTAACTGGAAAAGAAAATTATTATCCAAATCAATTATCAGGTGGAGAGCAACAAAGAATTTCACTAGCTAGAGCACTTGCTACAAAACCTCCAATAATAATAGCAGATGAACCAACTGGAAATCTAGATCCTAAAACTGCTGATGAAATATTTAAAACATTATTAGATATCAATGCAAGAGGTACTACTATAATTGTAGTTACTCATGCAAAAGATATAGTAAATGGATTAAATAAAAGAGTTATAGCTTTAGAAAATGGTAAAGTTGTAAGAGATGATACAAGAGGAGGTTATGCAAAATGACAACAAATACATATCTAATAAAAGAAGGATATGACAATTTAAAAAAACATGGTTCAAAAACACTTTCAACTATGCTTATTATATGTGCAACAATGATTGTTTTAGGTATATTTATATTACTGCTACAAAATGTAAATAGTAATGTTGCAACTGTAAGAAAAGAACAAGGATTTCAAGCTTTTATAAGTGATACTACAACAGAAACAGAACTTGAATATATGAAAGATTCAATTAAAGTAATTCATGGAGTTAAAGATATAAAATATTTAGATAAAGAAGCAGCTTTTGAAGATGCAAAAAATGTATTTAAAGGAATGGAATATTTTTTAGAAGGAATGGAAAAAGTAAAACCATTTTCTGCTTCTTTTATAATTACATTTAATGATATAAATGAAGCATCAACTATAAAAACATTAGTAGAAAAAGTTGATGGAATTACAAAAGTAAAATATAATGAAACAACTATTGAAGCAGTTATAACAATATCTAAAATAGCAAATATATTTTTACTAGGAATAGGTTTTGTAATGCTTATAGTTTCAATGTTTATAATATCAAATACAATAAAACTTGCAGTATATTCAAATAAAAGAGAAGTATATATAATGAGATATATTGGAGCAACAAATTCATTTATACGTAAACCTTTTATAGTAGAAGGTGCAATAATGGGACTACTTAGTGCGCTCATATCATTTATAATTATTTCAGTTACATATGTTATTATGTATGCAAGACTTCCAAAAGTTGGTACAAGTTTAGGAATATTTGGATTTATTCCTTATTCACAACTATGGTATCAAGTTTTAGGCATATTTGTAGTTGTGGGGCTGTTTATTGGAGTAGTAGGAAGTATGATTTCTATTAGAAAGTATTTGAAGGTGTAAAATTATATGAAAAAATCATTAAAAATATTATCAATGTTTTGTATAGTTAGTATAGTGTTTTGTGGTATATACAACGTTCATGGTGATGCTTTATCTGATTATCAAAAACAATTTGAAGAGATAAAAAAAGAGCAACAAGCTAATAAAGAAAAATTAAATGGTCTAGATAAAGAAATTGCACAAGATTTATATGATATGACTAATTTAGATAGTAAAATAACAGATTTTAGTACTAAACTTACAACACTACAAAAAAAAGTTGAAGATGTAAACTCAAAATTAGAAGAACAAGAAAAAGCACTTCAAAATTCTGCACAAACATATAATAGTGCAGAAGAATTGTATACTACAAGGCTTAAAATTATTTATGAAAATGGTATTCCAAGTATGATAGATGTATTTTTATCATCTCAAAATATTTCAGATTTCTTTTCTAAAATGAATGTTTTAAATAGTATTTTAGAATATGATAAATCATTAGTGGATAATATGAAGAATCAAAAGGAATATATAGATAATATAAAAAATAATATAGAACTACAAAAAGCACAATTAGATTTATTAACATACGATACTGAAAAATCAACTAAATCATTAGAAGACGCAAGAATTGCAAAAGAAAATAAAATGAATGATATGAAATCATCAAAAGAAACACTTAAATCAAAAGCAATTGCACTTCAAAAGCAAGAAGCTGAATCTGCAAGAAAAATTCAAGAAGAAGCTGCTAAATTAGAAAATAATGGTAATTCATTTAATGGACAATTTACATGGCCAGTTCCTGGATTTAATGTAATAACAACAAGATTTAATGTTGCATATGATCCATGGAATACAGGATATACAACTGTACATACAGGATGTGATATAGCAGGAAGTGGAATAGCTAGTAAAAAAATTATTGCTATGGAATCTGGAACAGTTACAATTGCTAGATGGTATGGTGGTTATGGTAATTGTGTTATGATAGATCATGGTGTTAATACTACTGATGAGAAAAGATATAAATCACTATATGGACATGCTAATAGTTTAAACGTAACTCTTGGACAAAAAGTAAAAAGAGGAGATGTAATTGCATATGTAGGCTCAACTGGTAATTCAACAGGTGCACATTTACATTTAGAATTATATCGAAATGGAAAACTAGTAGATCCATTATCATATTTTAAAGGTATGAATTTTATATATAGATAAATATTACAGTAATATTACAAAACACAAATTATTTTAAAAAAATATATAAGAAAAAATGAAAAAATTGAAGAAAATAAAAAAAAGTATTGACTTATTTTAATTTTTGTAGGATAATAAGTATATAATTTATGTTTCTGAGGAGGAATTATAACATGGGTGCTATTAATAAGTTTTTAGGTATGTTGAATATTGGTGGAAATGAAGAATATGATGAAGCAAATGAAAATGTTGAAGAATACGATAATGGTGATCAGCAAGAAGAAGAACAAATTTCATATAAGTCAAGAAGAAAATTTAGCGAAATAGAGGAAAGCCCGTATTCTGCTAGAAATTTACAATCAAAAGTTATTCCTATGAATACAGCTGTATCTTCATCTAAAATGGTTATAACACAACCAAATTGCTATGAAGATGTACAAGAAATTGGTGAATATTTAAAGACAAGAAAGTCTGTAATTATAAATTTAGAAAGTGTTAGTAAAGAAGATGCGAGAAGAATATTAGATTTTATGAGTGGTTCTACATTTATAGTAGAAGGAACAATACAAAAAGTTTCTAATTTAATATATTTAGTAACACCAAGAAATGTAGAAATACAAAATGATGTAGAAAGAAGTCAGTATAAACAAAAACTTTCTTTCTCATGGATGAAATAATATTAAATACTTATCCCATTACTCATAATATAATGTGTAGTGGGATTTTTTGGCTAGAGTAGTATTACAAAAGTAAAGAATAAAACATATTAATGAAAATGGTGTTGAATATTAGGAAGCAAGAGAGTTACAAATTGTTTTGGAATATTCACAATGGAGATGATTTGAAAGTGTTGTAAATAAAGCAATTTTAACTTGTAAAAATAGTAATTATGAAGCTTCTGACCATTTTGCCACCATTGGCAAAATCGTAAAAGCAGGAGCAGCAACAAAAAAATTGATGATTTTCTTTTAACAAGATATGCTTGTTATTTGAGCTTGTCAAGTCTGGTGTGTAAATTTTCTTATAAATGCTCCAAATTTATTTAAATAAGGTAGTAAAATTACCTTATTTTTTATTATACACCATCTTCAATTCATTATTAATTAAATTTAAAAATAAACTAAAAATAGAGTATAAATTATAGCTGTATATTCAGATAATATAGAAGAAAAAAAGTGTAGTATTACAGTAATATTACAAAAGTATAAAAAATGTATAAAATAAATAAAAAAAGTTGACAAAAAAAATAATATGTTGTAAAATATAGATATACAAAAGTTTTAAAAGTAAAGAATAAAACAAATGAAAGGGAAGGAATAAAAGATATGAAAAAAAGAGGAATAAGTTTAATAGTATTAGTTGTAACGATTTTGTTATAATAATATTAGCAGGAGCAGTTATTTTATCATTAACAAATAACAATCCAATAGAAGAAGCAAATGAGGCAACATTTAAAAGTAACATAGAAGCATACAACTCAGAAATTACGTTATATGTAGCAAAACAATATACAACTACAACAGGAACATTTAAACTAGATGATTTAAATAAAGATAGTAGTAATATAAAAACAGATGTAATAAAATCAATGAAAGATAGTGATGTACTAAAATTTGAAATACAAAAAGGAGCACTAGTATATATAAAAGATAAATGTACAGCAAATGAAATAAAATGGCTAACAGATGTAGGATTAAAAGAAAAAGTACTTTCTCCAATAATATATACAACAAATAAATCAGAATCAAAATATAATTTACCATATATGCCAACTGGTTTTAATTATTTAGAAGGAACATATGAAACAGGACTAGTTATAAAAGACAATAATAATGGAAATGAATTTGTATGGATACCAGTAGCAAATTTTAGTAATTTTAATAGAGTAGAATATAACAAAGGAGTGACAGTAGCACAGTGCATAGAAGATAAAGCGCAGCCAGAACTATCAGCAATATATACAAGTGTACAAAAATATGGCGGATATTATATAGCAAGATATGAGGCAGGACTTCCAAATACAACATCACCTGCAACATCAAATCATAATACAGTTTGTGATGGAACAATAAAACCAGTATCAAAACCAGGAGTAAGTCCATGGAACTATATACCATGGGGAGCAAATAACAATATAGCAAATCCTGGAAATGGAGCAGTAACAGTAGCAAGAAGTATGTATAAAAC
>JAVVTJ010000005.1:38119-48714 GCA_036653755.1 Clostridia bacterium | reverse complement strand
CTGCGCTTTACATAAAATAATCAGATGGTGAATGAAATGAACCAAATGATTATTGCAGCTACTTGTTACTGATCAGATGAACTAAAAAAGGTACTATCAAGTAGTGGAGGTACTTCGGGTCTAATCAAGAGGTCTCCTGAATTTGCTGCAGGGCTGTAATATTATAGATGAACTACAAAAATAATGAATTAAAATGGAATGAAGTTTCGTAGTAAATTCATGGTAGACTTTAAAAATTAACTAAATGTTTTGTAGCACTGTTAAGATGAAATACTCCTAAAAGATGAACTAAATGATATTAATTAAAGGAGAGTGATATAAATGATTATGCCAATAGATATTGAAAATAAAATTTTTAAAAAATCAAAATTAGGTGGATATGAAATTAAAGATGTTGAAGATTTTTTAGAACAATTAATAGTTGATTATGAAGCTTTGTATAAAGAAAATGGAGAACTTAAAGAAAAATTAGATAGGGCAGATGATTCTGTAACTTATTATAATTCATTAGAGCAAGGTGTAACTCAAACTATTGAAAATTCGCAAAAAGCTGCAGAAGAGATAAGAGAGAAAGCACTTCTTGAAGCTGATGAAATAAGAAATAATGCAAAGAGTGAATCTGTAATGTCTTTAGAAGAAATAAAACTTGAAATAAGAGCTAAGGAACTGGATTTAGAACAAATAAAAAAACAGATGCAAATATATAAAATTAAAGTAAGTAGTATGTTAGAAGCACAAATGAAGATTTTAAATGAAGAAGATTAATTGATAAAATAAGTAGTTATAGTTTAAGACTATACCTACTTTTTATTTATCTAGTTACTTTACTTGACACAATAAGAATCAGTTGATATAATAGAAGTAATTAAATAAGAAGGTAAAATAATGGATGCAAAAGAAGTATTAAAAAAATATTATGGATATGATGATTTTAGAAATGGTCAAGATGAATTAATATATAATATATTAAGTGGAAGAGATACACTAGGTATAATGCCTACTGGTTCACGGTAAATCTATATGTTACCAGATACCAGCTATGATACTTGGAGGTACAACAATTGTTATTTCTCCACTTATTTCACTTATGAAAGATCAAGTTGATAGTTTAAATAATATAGGTATAAAGGCTGCATATATAAATAGTAGTTTAAATATAAATGAAATAAATTATATATTTAAATCAATATTAAATCAAACAGAAAGTTATAACTTAATTTATGTAGCTCCTGAAAGACTTAATGATCCAAACTTTATTGAACTTTTAAATTCTATTGATGTTCCTATGATAGCAATAGATGAGGCTCATTGTGTATCTCAGTGGGGACATGATTTTAGACCAAGCTATAAACAAATATCAGAAGTAATAAATTCTTTAAATGTAAGACCAATAATAACTGCATTTACTGCAACAGCAACTGAATTAGTAAAAAATGATATAATTAAGTTATTAGAACTAGATAATCCTTATCTTTTAGTAACTGGTTTTGATCGACCTAATTTAAGATTTGTTGTAAAATCACCATCAAATAAAACAGAAGAAATATTAAAATATGTATTAGAAAATAAAGGTAAATCTGGTATTATATATGTATCTACAAGAAAGAATGTTGATATGCTTTATGATACATTAAAAAGTTTAGAATATAAAGTTAGTAAATATCATGCAGGTATGAATGAAAAAAATAGAAAAAGTTCTCAAGAGGAGTTTATATACGATAAAACCGATATAATGATAGCAACTAATGCATTTGGTATGGGTATAGATAAATCAAATATTAGATATGTTATTCATTATAATATGCCGGCTAGTATAGAAAATTATTATCAAGAAGCAGGGCGTGCAGGAAGAGATGGAGAAGATTCAGAATGTGTATTGTTATTTTCTGGTAGAGATGTTGGAATAAATATGTTTTTAATAAAACAAACTCATAATGATAAAACAAATAATAAAAATGTGTATACAAAATTAAGAAAAATGACAGATTATTGTAAAACAGATAAATGTTTAAGAAAATATATCTTAGAATATTTTAATGAAAAGACAAGTTACATTAAATGTAAAAATTGTAGTAATTGTAGTAATTGTGATGAAGATAAAAATGAAATAGAAGATATTGATATAACAATTGAATCTCAAAAAATATTATCTTGTATTATTAGAATGAAGGAAAAATATGGAATGTTAATGTTAATTGATGTTTTAAGAGGAGCAAATAATGTTAAAATTAAGCAATATAATTTAAATTTACTTTCTACATATAATATAATGAGTAATTATTCAAAAGATGAAGTTAAAGATATGATTATATATCTTATAGAAAATGAATATATATTTAAAACTGATGGAGAATATCCAACATTATCATTGACAGAAAAATCTAAAAATATTTTATATAATGACGAAAAAGTTTTTCTATCAAAAAATAAAAATACTAATATATATTATGATAAAAAATTATTTAATGTTTTAGTTAAATTAAGAAAAAAATTATCAGAACAAAATAATATACCACCATATATATTAATGTCGGATGTGTCTATTATAGATATGTGTAAAAAGTGTCCTAAAGATGAACTTGCTATGATTAATATAATAGGTATGGGTGTAAATAAATTTCAAAAATATGGACATTTATTTTTAAAACAGATAACAAAATATTTTTCTGAAAATGATGTAAGTTATATAAAAAATAATAATATATCAACATATGATGAAACATATTCGTTATATAAAGAAGGAAAAACTATAGAAGAAATAGCAAAGATAAGAGGATTTACTAATAGAACAATTGAAGAACATTATATAAATTTATATTCAAAAGGATATGATATTAATATATTAAAATATATTAATACTAAATATGAGCTTGAAATTAAAAAAGTAATAACAAAATATGGTGTAGAAAAATTAAAAGTTATAAAAGATAATTTACCATTAGAAGTTACATATTTTGATATAAAATATTATATTGCAAAACATAATAAAGAAGAAATAAATAGTTTAATTTAATAAAAAATAATATTAGAAAATGATTATTTAATTGACATTTAATAATAACTAATGTATAATATATATTGTATAAAGAAAGTAGGAAAATTATGTTTGACAAGTTAGAAGAACTAGAAAAAAAATATAATGAGTTAACAGAAAAAATATCAGATGTTTCTGTTATGTCAGATCAAAATGAATTTAAAAAGTGTATGAAAGAACATTCACAAATTAAGGATGTTATAGAAAAATATCAAGAATATAAAAATGCTAAAAAAAATATGGATGATGCCAAAGAATTAATGGAAGATCAAGATATGAAAGAAATGGCTGAGACAGAATATTATGAAAATAGAGAAAAAATGAGTGTAATTGAAACAGAGCTTAAAGTGTTATTGCTTCCAAAAGATGCTAATGATGATAATAATGTTATTATAGAAATACGTGGTGGAGCAGGTGGTGAAGAAGCTGCACTTTTTGCATATAATTTATATAGAATGTATACAATGTTTGCAGATTTAAAAAGATGGCAAGTTGAAGTTATTGATATAAATGAAACTGGTATAGGTGGAATAAAAGAAGTATCTTTTTTGATAAAAGGAAAAGGTGCATATAGTAAACTTAAATTTGAAAGTGGAGTTCATAGAGTTCAAAGAGTTCCTGAAACAGAATCTGCTGGTAGAGTACATACATCAACTGTTACAGTAGCAGTTTTACCAGAAGTAGACGATGTTGAAGTTGAAATTAATACAAATGATTTAAGAATAGATACATATAGAGCTAGTGGAGCAGGTGGACAACATGTAAATAAAACAGATTCTGCTATACGTATAACTCATATTCCAACAGGTTTTGTTGTTTGTTGTCAATCAGAAAGATCACAAATACAAAATAGAGAAACAGCTATGAAAATGCTTCGTGCTAAACTTTATGAATATATGCAAGAACAACAAGACAAAAAACTTGCTTCTACTAGAAAACTTCAAGTAGGTACAGGAGATAGAAGTGAAAAAATAAGGACATATAATTATCCTCAAGGAAGAGTTACAGATCATAGAATAAATTATACAATGTATCAATTAGAAAATTTTATGAATGGAAATATAGATGATATGTTAGAAGCACTTAGTACTTATGATAGAGCAGAAAGATTAAAAGAAGGAATAGTGTAAATTTTAATATATAAAAATAATGGGTGTATAAAAATATGGTTTCTATAATATAGAAACCATATTTTTATATATATATTCTTTTTACTCTTTTAGAAATTCTTGATAAAATTTCATAATTTATAGTATGTAAAATATCAGAAATATTATAGATACTATCATCATAATCTAATATAGTTACATAGTTTCCAATTTGTATATTTTTTATGTTAGTAACATCAATCATACACATATCCATACAAATATTTCCAATAATTTTACAATCTATATTATTAAAAGTTAAATTTAATTTATTAGACAAAGCTCTATCTAAACCATCAGCATAACCTATTTGAATTGTTGCAATTTTAGTCTTTTTAGTAGTTATATATGTTTTAGAATAACTAATTGCACAATTAGAATTTACTTCTTTTAAATTAACTACAGGAGCAACTAATTTAACAGATGGAATTAAATTTATTTTATTTCTTAAATTTTTATTTGGATAATATCCATATAAAATATCACCAATTCGTATAGCATTATATTGATATTTAGAATAATTTAAAGTACCACTACTATTTAAAACATGAATATAATTAAAAGTATAATTATTATCTAATAATAAATGTATTAAATTATCAAATATACTTAATTGTTTTAAAGTATAAACATCATCATCATCAGCAGAAGATAAATGAGTATATATTCCATCTATAATAATATTTTTAAAATTTGAATTTATATATTTAATAACTTCTAAAACTTCATTTGAATTAAATCCGAAGTCTAGTCATACCAGTATCTACTTTTATATGAACTTTAACTTTTTTACCTATTTGTATAGCTTTGTTATTAAGTTTATTTAACAGATCAATATTTGAAACAGTTACAATTAAATCATAACGTATTATTTTAGAAATATCTTCTTTTAAAAATTGACCAGTTACAAGTATATCACTTTTTATATTATTTTTTCTTAAATGAACAGCTTCATCTACAATTGCAGTGCCAAAAAAGTTTATATTTTGTGTTTCTAAAAATTTACAAACATTTACATCACCTAAGCCATAAGCATCTGCTTTTACCATAGCAATTATTTTAGTGTCATTATTTATTATTTTTTTAATTTCATTTAAATTATGTTTAATATTATTTAAATTAACAAACATTTTAGCTACCATAAAATCACTCCTATATATATTATAGTGTATATATATTAAAAATACAAGTGATAAGTTATAAAAGTATAGTGTATATAAAATAATTTATTGTATTGTATTTTAACCTAAGTATTGACATATATTTAAAAATGGTGTAATATATATAAAGTTATATGGAGGAAAAGATGAATAATAAAGAAATTAATATAGATAAAAATAAAGTAATAACAAATAGTATAATTGGTGTTATAATAGTAGTAGTATCTACAGTTATAATCCTTTCAATTATTGTAATATTAACCCCTATTTTAAAAGAAAATAATAGTGCAGTAAATGAATCTAAATATGTAAATAAAATAGAAGAAGCTCTTGTTAGAATATATTCAAATTATGTAGATGATATTAGTATGGATACATTAGTAGAAGGAGCTATTAAAGGTATGTCTAAAGCTACAGGTGACCCTTATACAAGATTTGTAACACAAGAAGAATATAATAATATGCTAACTGAAGGTACAGAAAAATATAATGGTTTAGGTATTCATATTACATATGAAGAAAAAACAGGTGGAATTATTATTCTTAGTACAATGCCAAATTCTCCTGCACTTTCAGAAGGACTTCTTGCTGGTGATATAATACTAAAAGTTGGTGATGTAAACTGTAATATAGATACATATTATGATTGTGTTAATAATATCAAAGGAGAAGAAAATAGTAAAATATCACTAACAATATTAAGAGGAAATAAAACATTTACAAAAGAATATACAAGAAAAAAAGTAACTGCAAATAATATTGAAGCTAAAAAATTAAAAAATGATATAGGATATATACGAATACTTGCATTTGAAAATAATGTAGCAAACCAATTTAAAATAGAATATGACAAGTTTAAAAAAGATAATATTAAATCTTTAATTATTGATTTAAGAAATAATCCAGGTGGTTTAGTAAATGAAACTATTGATATTGCAAGAATGTTACTTCCTAAGGGAGATATAATAAAATTAGTATATAAAAAAGGTTCAGATAAAGTATATACTTGTGATGGTAAAAATAAAATAGAAATACCACTTGTAGTTTTAGTAAATGAAAATAGTGCAAGTGCATCTGAAATATTATCTGGCGCTATTAAAGATTCTAAATTAGGAATTTTAATTGGAGAAAAAACATTTGGAAAAGGTATTGTTCAAACAGTTGAAAAACTTGAAGATGGTAACGCATTATCTCTTACAACTGCTAAATATTATACTATAAGTGGAGTAGAAATACATAAAAATGGTATTGAACCAGATTTTAAAATAAGTTTAGATGAAGAATATAAAAATAAATTTTATGTTCCATTAGATAAAGATTTTCAACTACAAAAAGCTATTGAAATATTAAATAAAAAATAACAAAATATGATATAAACATACAAAATGTAACAAATAAGTTACAAAAAAGACATATTGCTACTTTTTAAAATAGCATAACTTTAACTGACTACAATTGTTAATTACAAGAATACATAATATTGAAATATATGAATTTAAATGTAAAAAAATAATTTGACATTATGTAAAGACAGTGATATAATAGGGTTTCAAGAGAGGCTTTATAGGTGATAGTATGATTACAAATATGGTTTCAAAGGAATCTTTAAAAAAAATTAAACAAGATGTTGATGTGTATATTGGACAAAAAATTTGTGTCAAATCAAATGTTGGCAGAAATAAGTGTGAATATAGAGAAGGAGTGCTCTCTAGTACATATCCTAGTACATTTAATGTAGTAGATGCAAATACTTCATATAATTTAAATTATGCATATACTGATTTGTTAACAAATAATTTAGAACTTACACTTCCAAATGGTGATAGTATAGCAGGGTTTGATTATTCAGTTTCTTGTAATTCTAAATTTTAAATTAATTTAATATATATATTAAATAGAGGACTATTGTTCTCTATTTTTTTTAAAAATAAAATAGATGTATATTGTGTAAGTTTTGTGAAAATACTATATATTACTTGAAATATTTTTAAATATATAGTAATATATTATATATATATTAGGGAGGAAAGTACTATGGAAAAATGGTATACTATAAATGAAGATGAAGTAATAGGTAAATTAAATTCAAGTAGAAATGGTTTATCTATAAGTGAAGCAGAAAAAAGATTAAAACAAAATGGATATAATAGATTAAAAGAAGCAAAGAAAAAAACTATGATTTCAAGATTTATTGACCAATTTAAAAATGTTATGATTATAGTTTTAATTATTGCAGCTGTACTATCAGCTTTTGTATCTATACAAAATAATGAACCACTTACTGATACAATAATAATTTTAGTTGTTGTAATGCTTAATGCTTTACTTGGTGTTATTCAAGAAAGTAAAGCAGAAAAAGCAATTGAAGCTTTGAAAAATATGTCACTTCCATACATAAAAGTAAAAAGAGATGATAAAATATTAAGTGTTAAAGTTGAAGAATTAGTTGTAGGTGATATTGTTTTAATTGAAGCGGGAGATTATATTCCTGCTGATATGAGAATAATAGAAAATCATAGTTTAAAAATTGAAGAAGCAGCTTTAACAGGAGAGTCTGTTCCAGTTGAAAAACATATTCAAACTATATCTACTAAAACTGATATAGCACTCGGTGATAGAGTTAATATGTTATATTCTGGTAGTAGCGCTGTTTATGGTAGAGCTGAAGCAATTGTTACAGCAGTTGGTATGGATAGTGAACTTGGTAAAATAGCAGAGGCTATTAGTTCAATTGATTCAAATGAAACACCACTTCAAAAAAAGATGACTGAACTTAGTAAAATGCTTAGTGTAGTTGTAGTAGTTATAGCTATAATTATGTTTGTTATTGGTATAATTCAAGGTAAACAAATTATTGATGTATTTATGCTTGCTATTGCACTAGCTGTTGCTGCAATACCAGAAGGATTAGCAGCAGTAATTACAATAACACTTGCTATTGGTGTACAAAAAATGGCAAAAGAAAAAAGTATAATTCGTAAATTATCAGCAGTTGAAGCATTAGGTTCTACTGAGGTTATTTGTTCTGATAAAACAGGTACTTTAACACAAAATAAAATGACGGTAAGAAAAATATATACTAATAACAAATTAATAGATGTAAGTCAAAATTGTGATAATTTAAAAATAGATACATTATCTAAAATATTTACATTATGTAATGATACTAGATTTGGTGAAGATAATGGATATAAAGTGTTATTAGGTGATCCAACAGAAACAGCACTTATTACTTTTGGAGAAAAATTTAATATTAATAAAGAAGAATATGAAAAAATATATACAAGAGTAAATGAAGTACCTTTTGATTCTACAAGAAAAATGATGACTACTGTAAATAAAGTAGATGATAAATATATGGTTTGTACAAAAGGTGCAATTGAGTCAGTTATAGATAGTTGTAAGTATGTTTTAATTGATGGTAAGTTAGAAGAAATAACAAAAGAGTTTAAAAATAATATAATACAAGTTAATTTATCTTTAGCTCATGAAGCTTTAAGAGTTTTAGCATTTGCATATAAAATAGAAGATAAAGAAGTTCAAATAAATGGTAATGAAGATATGAAAAAAGTTGAGTCTGATTTAATATTTGTTGGACTTACCGGTATGATAGATCCACCAAGACCAGAAGCAAAAGAGGCTGTAAGACAATGTTTTGAAGCTGGTATGATTCCTGTTATGATTACAGGAGATAATATTGAAACTGCATCTGCAATAGCAAAAGAACTTGGTATTATAACAAAAGATGATGAGGCAGTTACTGGTATTGAAGTTGATAAAATGTCAGAAGAAGAGTTATTAAAAAGAGTTCAAAATATTAGAGTTTATGCAAGAGTTTCACCAGAAAATAAAATACGTATTGTAAAAGCTTGGAAAAAATTAGGAAAAACTGTTGCTATGACAGGTGATGGTGTAAATGATGCTCCTGCTTTAAAAGGTTCTGATATTGGTATTGGAATGGGAATAACTGGTACAGAAGTATCAAAAAGTGTTTCTAGTATGATATTAGCTGATGATAATTTTGCTACAATAGTTGTTGCTGTAAAAGAAGGAAGAAGAATATATAACAATATTCAAAATGTAATTGTATATTTACTTGCTTCTAATTTAGCAGAAGTTATTATAATATTTTTATCCACTTTATTTAGTAAATCGTTACTTGTTCCAATACAAATACTATGGATAAATTTAGTAACAGATACAGTTCCTGCAATTGCACTTGGATTTGAAAAAGAAGAACCTGATGTAATGAAACAAAAGCCAAGAAAATCAACAGATAACTTTTTTAGTCCATTTTTAATATTTAGAGTATTAATACCTGCTATAATAAAATCAATGTTAATATTTATGGTTTATTTTATGGTAGAAAAATCATATAATTCAATAATTGCTGGTGATGTAGTATTTATAACACTTGCAACAATAGAAATTTTATTTGCATTTATATGTCGCTCAGATAAATATCCTGTATATAAAATTGGATTATTTTCTAATATACCTATAATATTATCTGTTATTGGAACTTTAATTATTCAATATACATTTATACTATTTCCTTTAACTAGAAATTGGTTACAAATAGATGCAATGCCTAATAGTTTAATAATAGTAGCTGTACTTACATCACTATTTGCACTTGTTATATTTGAGTTAGTAAAAATACTACTTGCTAAAATATATATAAAACAAGATAAAAATTAACATAAATATTAAAATTAAACATATAATCTACTAAGGTGATTGTATGTTTAATTTTAATAAAATAATTTCGGGTTTTGATTTAAATAATATATTTGGAGGTAATAGATGTAGACCCTATGGTACATATAAAGTAATAAATCAAGAGGAACTTATGACTTTTTTAACAAATGATATATATATAATAGATGTAAGAACTGATAAAGAGTTTTCTAGTATGCATATAAAAAATAGTATTAATATTCCATTAAATATGTTACAAAGGGATATATCTGTTATTGTAGCAGATAAAGATGCAAAAATATTAGTATATTGTTCAACAGGAGATAGAACTTGTATTGCAATTCAAAAATTAAATAATATGGGATATAACAATATATATATTTGGGGTAATGGAGGACTAAATACTTTAAAAATTAAAGAACTAATAGAGTAATTAATGAATATTACAGTTATATTTCATTAAGAGTAAAATAAAATTTAAAAAAATTAAAACAAAATATATTACATAAAAATAGAATATTACAAAATTATTGTAAACTAATATTTATATAC
>JAVVTJ010000005.1:27185-38109 GCA_036653755.1 Clostridia bacterium | reverse complement strand
GGCACAAAAGGGAAAGAAAAAAGGATAATATGGATATAATAAAAAAGGCAATATAAATATATATAATTGGTAATAAAAATGTAACCAAAATAATATATAAAAAGTATTGCTTTTTGTTTTCATATGTTGTACAATACTAATAAGTTAAAAGTCATGCGTATATGTGTGAGAATATACAAAAGAGGATGTGTTTTTATGTTTGAATTTTGGAAAAATGAATGGGAATTATTTCTTGAAGATTTAAGTTCTGTAAAAAGTGCAATTAAAAAAATGTTTGGCGCAAGAGAAACATTATTAATGTTAGATACTGCTGTTAAACAAGAAGAGGCGGTTGAAGAGGTACAAGAGCCTACATATGAAAATGATGCAGTAGATCATAAAGTATCTGCATATTTTGGAGAAGATATTGATGCAATAAGACAAAATACTAGTGGGGATAAAACTCAACATGAAGTATTAAGAGAATATGCTAGATATTTTAAACCATATGTACAAAGTCATGAAATGTGTAATAGTGCATTTAGAAAATATTATGATAGACATGCTTTAGAAATTGCTACTAATGCAATATCTGTTGAACAGTTAAGAATTGTTCAAAATAATGTAGATATATTTATTGGTGGTCAAGAAGTTTTTGGAGATAATGGTCAATTTATAGATTCTAGAGTAGATACTATATTTCAAAAAGTAGGTAGTGAGCAAATCAATAAAATGGTTGGTATATTACATGATAATACTGATGATGCTATAAACTTCCAAGGTGAAAGATTATTTGCTGAAGCTGTTCATTATATGGTAGACAATGGCATTAAGATAGAAAAAGATGGTAATTTAATTGAACCAATGAAGACAGTTTTAGAAGATAAATTAAATAATGTACATACATCACTAAGAAATCATGAAGATTGGAATGATGAGTATCAACAACTTTTGTCAGATGAAAGAAAATATTTATATGCATTAAATAGAATTGAACAATTTGAGACAGAACAAAAAATATCTGAATTTGAATCTAAATTAAATGATATAGCATTACCAGAAGAATCAAAAGTAGAGTAATATTAAAAAAGCACTTATTTGCTAGGTGCTTTTTTTTAGCGCTTAGGGCTAGATTTGTAAAATTATATAGGAGATATTTTGAATAAGTAGCGGCGTAACTTGAAATTGGCGCTACATTATAGGTTTTGTAGTACATTAATACGTAATATAAAATAAATATTTGAGTATAACAATATAGGCTATGTCATATATAAATTGACATAACAAACGTGCTGTTTAATGATATATTTTAAAATTGTATAATATTTGTATTTTAAAATAAATTATTAAACATAATTTTATATATTTAATTAGAATAACTGTGCTAGATAAAGCACTGATTTTTGGAAGCTAATATAGCTTTCCCTAGTGGGCTAGATTTGTGGCATGTTGCATCATTACTAAAAGTAAAAACAACTTCATACGTACAGCTTTTAAGGGCAAATTTAGTATGCGAGCTCCCGTACCCCGAGACATAAATATTATATACCTATCATGTATATATGTCAAGAAAACTATTAGAAAATCGTGCAACAAATTTCGACGCTATTTATTACTTCTTCAAAGCTATAATTTTTTACAATTCTAGCCCTAAAAAATTGTGATAAGCATTTTTGTAATTTATGTGTAATATTTTCTATTTCTTCTTGATTTTCCACTCTTTTTATTATATAATACCATTATTAAAATGTGATATTAATGGAGATGTATAATATGAATGAAAAATTGCAAGAGTTAAAAGAAAAAATAGAACTTGAACTTAATAATTCTACTGCTAAAGATGCTATAGAAAATATTAAAATAAAGTACCTTGGAAAAAAAGGTGAAATTACTGCTATACTTAAAACTTTAGGACAGATGGCAGAAGAAGATAGAAAAGAAATAGGTAAGAGTATTAATACTTTAAGACAAGATGTTGAACTAAAAATTGAAAATACACTTAATATGTTAAAAGAAAAAGAAATTGAAAATAAACTAAAATCAGAAAAAATTGATATTTCTATTGATAAAGAAAGTAATGAATTTGGTAAAAAACATCCTCTTACTATTGTTTTAGATGATATAAAAGAAATATTTATTGGTATGGGTTATTCTATTGCAGAAGGCCCAGAAGTGGAGTTTTCTGAGATAAATTTTGATAAATTAAATACTCCTAAAGACCACCCATCTCGTGATTTACAAGATACATTCTATATTACAGATGATATAGTTTTAAGAACTCAAACTTCTCCTGTTCAAGCAAGAACAATGATGAAAAATAAACCACCTATAAAAATAATAGCACCTGGTCGTGTATATAGATCAGATAGTGTAGATGCTACGCATTCTCCTATGTTTCATCAAGTTGAAGGTTTAGTTGTAGATAAAAATATAACAATGGCGGATTTAAAAGGCACATTAGAAATGTTTGCTAAAACATATTTTGGAGAAAATACAAAAATACGTTTAAGACCACATCATTTTCCATTTACTGAGCCAAGTGCAGAAGTAGATGTTTCATGTTTTGTATGTGGAGGATGTGGATGTAAAGTATGCAAAGGTGAAGGATGGATTGAAATATTAGGAGCAGGAATGGTGCATCCTAATGTACTAGAAGCAGCTGGTATTGATTCAAAGGTATACACAGGATTTGCTTTTGGTATGGGATTAGAAAGAATTGCTATGACAAAATTTGATATAAATGATATGAGATATTTATATGAAAATGATATTAGATTTTTAAATCAATTTTAGAAAGTAGGAAAAAATATGATTGTTTCACTTAATTGGATTAAGGAATATGTTAACATTCCTGAGAATATAGATATAAAAGAAATAACTGAGATGCTTACTATGAGTGGTAGTAAAGTAGAAAAGTATGTAAAATTTGGAGAAAAAACAGAAAATGTATATACTGGTTTAGTTGAAAATGTACAAAAACATCCAGAAGATGCAAGCTATTGTATAGTTAAATTAAATTTAGGAAGTAAAGTATATACAGCTGTTGCTAAAATTCCAGATATTGAAGTTGGAGATATAGTTCCAGTAGCTATTCCAAATGCTAAAATAATTGGAAAAGAAGTAAAAGAGTCAGAGGTAAAAGGCATTAAATCAGAATGTATGATATGTCATATATTAGATTTAGGTTTAAATAAAGAAATGTTTCCAATAGTTAAATCATCAGGGTTAATTTCTTTTCCAAATGATGTAAAAATAGGGGAAGATGTAAGTAAAGTTTTAGGCTTAGGAGATTATATAATAGAATTTGAAATAACTCCTAATAGAACAGACTGTATGTCTATTGAAGGTTTAGCTAGAGAATTTGGCGTAACATTTAACTTAAAATGTAAAATGTTATGGCAAGATAAAGAGTTTAACTTTAAAAAAGTAGATAAAATAGATAATATATCTGTTAAACTTGAAACAGAAAATTGTAAAAAATATGTAATGAATGTTGCTAAAAATGTAAAAATTAAACAATCACCATTTTGGATGCAACTTAAACTTATAAAATCAGGATATTCAGTTATAAACAATATAGTTGATATAACTAACTTTGTAATGCTTGAGGTTGGTCAGCCACTTCATGCATTTGATAAAAATGTTTTAAATGGAAATATAATTGTAAGACAAGCTAGTAACAATGAAAAAATTGTTACTTTAGATAAAGAAGAAAAAGTTTTATCTCTAAATAATATGGTTATAGCAGATGAAGAAAAAGCTATTGCTGTTGCAGGTGTTATGGGTGGTTTAGATTCTGCAATTAAATCTACAACAAATTCAGTTGTAATTGAATCCGCTTCTTTTGTAAGAGGAAGTGTTAGAAATACATCTAAACAATTAGTTTTAAGAACAGATGCTTCTACAAAATATGAAAAAGGACTTAGCCCAGAACTTACATTATGTGCAATAAATAGAGTTTGTGATTTAGTAAATTCTACTAATTCTGGAAACATGGATTATGAAATCGTAGAAAATGATAATTATATAAAACAAGAATCAAATATAAAGTTAGAATATGAAAAAATAAATAGAATAATTGGTACAAAATTAAGTAATAATGAAATAGATAATATATTAAATAGTTTAAATTTAAAAGTAGAAAATGGTTATATATCTGCTCCATATTATAGACAAGATATTTTAATTACTGAAGATTTAGCAGAAGAAATAGCTCGAATATATGGTTATGATAAATTACCTTCTACTATGCCAAATACTGAAATGACTTTTGGAGTAAAAACAGATATACAAAAATTTGAAGAAAAATTAATAAATTTAAGTTTATCATCTGGATTTAATGAAATATATACATATACTTTTTTTAGTAAAGACACTTTGAAAAAAGCTATTTTAGACGATAATTCTAAGTTATATAATTTAGTAAAATTACAAAATCCATTAAGTAAAGATTTTGAATATATGAGAACTACAACTGTACCACATATGTTAGAAGCATTAGAGAGAAATAATTTAAGAAAAAATGATAATGTTAAATTATTTGAACTTGGTAAAATATTTTTAAACGCAGAAAATATACAAAAAAATAATTTATGTTTAGAAAAACAAATTTTAACTTTTGGAATGTATGGAAATGATATTAACTTTTATACTTTAAAACAAGTTGTAATGAATATTTTAAAAGAATTTAAAGTAAATGTAGAAATACAAAGAAGCACAGAAGTGTACTTACATCCTGGTATTTCGGCAGATTTATTAATAAATAATACAGTTATTGCTTCTATTGGAAAAGTAAATCCAAATGTATTACAAAATTATAACTTAAATGAAAATACATTTATTGCAACATTAGATATGGAAGAAATATATAAAAACATTAATAAAAAAATTAAGTATGTAGAACTTCCTAAGTTTCCAGCAGTTGAAAGAGATATAGCATTTGTAATTGATGAAAATATACTTTCTAGTGATATTGCAAAAGAAATAAAAAATATTAATAATAATATAGTTGAAGAAATAAAATTATTTGATGTATATCAAGGCAATCAAATTGAAAGCGGTAAAAAAAGTATGGCATATAGAATTAAATTAAGAGATATAACTAAAACATTAGAAGAAAGTGAAATAACAAAATTTATGAATGATTTAGTTAATGTTTTAAATAATAAATTTAAAGCAAAAATAAGAAAATAATTGTATTTAAATAAGTTGTAATAAAAAAATATATTTAGGAGAGGTCAATAATATGAAAGAATTTTTAAGAATTAGATATGCTGCTATTTTAACAATATGTATAGTTTTAGTTATAGTTATTGTTTCTGGAAAAACTAATCAAACTAAAACGGTATCTAAGTTAGTTATATTTGGAGATAATATACAAACAGATTTTAAACCTTTTGTTGAGGAAAGTGGTATATATATTTCTTCTGATACAATAGGTAAAACAATAGATAGTAATATATTTTATGATAATATCGCATCTAAAATTATAGTTACAACAAATTCAGATGTAGCTAAATTTAAAGTAGGCGAAAAGAAGATTGAATTAAATTTTGAAAAAAAAGATATTTCAAATGAAGTTAAGAAAGTAAATAATAAAATATATGTACCAATTAATGAACTAACTGGAATATATAACATTGATGTAAATTACAATAAAAAAGAAGATGTTATAACTATTGATAAAAAAGATAATGATATAGTATTAATCAAATACAATAAAACTGATGTATATTTAGATATTAAAACAGATTCAAAAGTTATTAGCAAACTTACTAAAAATGATAAGCTTATTGTATATACTGATAGTTTAAAACATAATAGATGGCTTAAAGTTAAAACTGGTGATAATGTGGTAGGATATATATTTAAAGATAGTGCAACAATTCAAAAGTTTGAAGAAGCAAAAGAAGAAAATATTTCAAAAGAAAAAGTAGTTATGTTTTGGCAATATGGAAATAATTTGGATGTACTTGGAAATAGTAAAACAGGTAATGTAAATGTTGTTTCTCCAACGTTATATGAAGTAAGTAATTCAAAGGGAGATATTACTTCTAAAAAAACTTCTGAGTATGTAACAAAAGCTAAAAGTTTAGGATATAAAGTATGGCCAATAATAACAAATGGAATAGATAACGCAAGTTATTCTACATCTGATACATCAAAACTTATGAATAGTGAATCTTCAAGAGAAAATTTAATAAAAAATATTTTAAAAATATTAAAAGAAGATAATTTAGATGGAATTAATATAGACTTTGAAAATATGTTAGAAAATGATAGACTATTTTATACACAATTTATACGTGAACTTGCTCCATTAGTTAGAAAAGAAGGTAAAGTATTATCAGTTGATATGTATTTTGTAAAATATATTGATAGAGCAGGTGTCGGAGCTGCTACTGATTATGTAATGTTTATGGGTTATGACCAAAGAGGTTCTTGGTCTAGTGAAAGTGGTTCTATTTCTGAAATATCATGGGTAGAAGAAAATATTAATTCACTTATAAAAGATTCTGGTATACCAGCTAATAAAATAATACTTGGAATACCATTTTATACAAGATTATGGACTGAAAAAGTAGGTTCAACTAAACCTACAACTACTATTTATACAATGAAGCAAGCATTAGAATATGTAAATAAAAATAATTTAAAACCAAAGTATGATGAAAAATCAGGTCAAAATTATGTAGAACATACAAAAGGTAGCTTAACATATAAGATGTGGATTGAAGATGCTAGCTCAGTTAAAAAAAGGATTGAAGTTGTAAACAACAATAAATTAGGCGGAATTGCTGCATGGAGAAAAGATTTTGAAACACCAGATATTTGGAATGTTATAAAAGATAATATAGTTAAATAATATAAAAGTGCAAAGGGGAGAAAAATGGAATTTATAATACTAACAGTTATATTGTTATTAATACTAATAATATATATAGTTATAGATAACAATAGAGTAAATGTAGTAAAAAAGGATATATATATAAAAGATTTACCAGATGAATTTGAAAATTATACAATACTTCAAATGTCAGATTTACATTCAAAAGATTTTGGTAAAACTTTATATAATATAGTAAATGGACTCAAATATGATATGATAGCATTTACTGGTGATACAATAGAAAAAAAAGATTTAAATATGACTAGTTTTAAAAATCTTTTAAATAATATAAAAAATAAAGAACTTATCATATATGTTGATGGAAATAACGGACCACTTGCATATAATGCAGATACATTAGAAATTACAAAGTTTGGTGAAGAAATAAAATCACTTGGTTGTATAGTTATGAATTATAATTATTGTATACAAAATGGTAATTCAAAAATATATTTATCAAATTTTGAAGCTGTTACAAAAGTTTTATGTTATACAGATGAAAAATTTGAATATGAAGATAAAATAAGAAAAATGATTAAAACTTCGGAAAATGATGTAAATATAGGTATTGGTCATGAACCAGTAAATCAAGTATTAATAAGATATTTAAGTAGTAAAAAAATAAAAGATTACAATTATTCTGCTGTTATAGTTGGACATTATCATGGTGGACAAATTAAATTACCACTTTTTAATCCAATATATATTCCAGCTAGAAGTAAAAAAGCTTCATGGTTTCCTGAAAATACAGTTGTACGTGGAGCATATGAATATAAATATGCAACTCAATATATAAGTTCAGGATTAGGTTCTAGTAAACGTATTCCTTTCCTTAATTTTAGAATGTTTGTAACACCACAAGTTGATTTGCTTACTCTAAAAAAGAAAACAAAAATAGAAGAATCTGATGAAACACCAGATATTGTATTTAAAAAAAATATTGTTGATATAAATAATTAGTGAAAAACGTTATTTATTACACATTTTGTCATAAAACTATTGATTTTTGTATATTAATAGTATATAATAGTAACATAATTATGGTGAGGGGGTTGACAAAATCCTCTCATTTCATGTTAAGTTAAAATTGAGGTGAGTAATATAACAAATAAATTATTAGAAGAAATTGAAAATAATATTAAAGTTGATATAAATGAACTTGGATTTGAAATTGAATATATAGAATATGTAAATGAATTAAATAATAATATTTTTAGAGTAGCATTAGATAAATTAGAAGGTATAATAGATATAGAAGATTGTGAAAAAGTAAGTAGAAAAATAGAAGATAAAATTGATAATTTAATGAAACAAGATAAAGAATATATATTAGAAGTAACATCAGCAGGTTTAGAAAGACAATTAAAAAATTTAAAACTATATAAAAAATATATAGGCAGAGAAATTTGTTTTAAGTTATTTAAAAAAACAGATATTTTAAAAGATGTAAAACTAAAAGAATTTGATGCAATATTAGTTAATGTTGATGAAGTTAAAAATTTTGTTAAATTAAAAACAAAAATATCAAATATTGACATAACATTTGATTTGGATATAAAAGATATAGCTTCTGCTCATACGACTTTTGATTTTAAAAGTTGCTTGAAGGCAAGTAAAAAATAGAAAGGTGGAATTATAAAAATGAAAAGTGATAAAATAAGTGCAAAGGAATTAATAAACGCATTAGATGAATTGTATGCAGATAAAGGTATAACAAAAGAGTATTTAATAGAATCTTTAAAAATGGCTTTAGAAGCTGCATATAAAAAAAATTACGAAACTAATGAAACAGTTGTTGTTGAATTAAATGAAGAAAAAGGTGATATTAAAATATTTGCAGTTAAAACAGTTGTAAAAGAAGTTGCAGATAGTAATTTAGAGGTAACATTAGATGAGGCTAAAACAGTGACTAAAAGAGCTAAAATAGGAGATACTATAAATATTGAAGTAACACCTAAAAGTTTTGGCAGAATAGCAGCATCAGCTGGTAAACAAATTATTGTTCAAAGATTAAGAGAAGCAGAAAGAGATTTAGTATTTTCACAATATAGTGATAAAGAAGGTCAAATAGTTGTAGGTGTTGTTGAAAGAACAGATAAATTTGGAACTATTGTAGATTTAGGTAAAGTTGAAGCATTAATTCCAGAAAAAGAACAGATTAAAAAAGAACAATTTGAATCACATGATAGAATAAAAGCATATGTTCTTAGTGTAACAGCTAATGGAAAATACGGACCACAAGTTGTACTTTCAAGAAGAGATCCTAATTTTGTTAAAAAATTATTTGAACTTGAAGTTCCAGAAGTAGCAGAAGGATTAGTTGAAATAAAGGGTATAGCACGTGAAGCTG
Source organism: Clostridia bacterium (assembly GCA_036653755.1). GTDB lineage: Bacteria > Bacillota > Clostridia > TANB77 > CAG-465 > RGIG5057. The sequence goes on along the minus strand of JAVVTJ010000005.1, from coordinate 28,891 downwards.
GAAGTAGAACTAAAATAGCTGTATATTCAGAAGATGAAAATATAGATCCAGTTGGAGCTTGTGTTGGTAAAAAAGGTATGAGAATATCTCCAATAATAGATGAACTTTGTGGTGAAAGAATAGATGTAATACCATATAGTGAAGATTTACCAAGTTATATAATTAATGCATTATCTCCTGCAACTGTTCTTGCAATTGATATTAATGATGAAGAAAGAATAGCAACAGTAGTAGTTGCTGATGAATCATTAGCTTTTGCAATAGGTGCAGGTGGACAAAATGTAAGACTTGCTGCAATTTTGACTGGATGGAAGATAGATATAAAAACAGAAACAGCTATAAAAGAAAATATTGTAGAATAGAAAAGGTGAATAAAGTTGACTAAAATTAGAACTTGTAGTTTGTGTAAAAAAAAGTATATTAAAAATGAACTATTTAGAATAGTTTCAATAAATAAGTCAGCTGTATTAGATGAAAAACAAAATATAAATTCTAGAGGAATGTATATTTGTAGAAATAAAAAATGTATTGAAAACTTTTTAAGGGTTATAGAAAAATCTAAATATAATTTAAAAATAGATGTTAATTTAGATAGTTTGAAAAATGTTTTAGAATTGTTATTAAATAGGATGGGGGAATAAATTTTGGGTAAAATAAAAGTACAAGAATTAGCTAAAGAATTTAATTTGTCTGATGTAGAAACAATAGGTAAATTAAAGAGTTTGGGAATTGAGGTTAAAACACATTTATCATCAATAACTGATGATGAATATGCTAAATTTAAAAGTTCAGCAAAAACTTCAATTAATAATACTGAACCCAAAAAAAGTGTAGATTTAAAAAAAGTAGAACAAACTCCACATATTATAAGGAGAAATGTAAAGGTTATAAGTACAACTAATGAAAAAAATGAAATTGAACAAATAACTACTAATATATCTGGAGAAATTAAAAAAAGTCATCAAACTGTTAGCAATGAAAAAAATATTTCAGAAAAATCATATAATAGGGATGGTTTAGGTGTAGTAAAGCCTAGATATAATAATTCTAATAATAGAGGTTATTCTAATAATAGAACATCTAATGTTGTTGTTACAAGAAATGGCAAGAGTATTGATGAAAGTATAAAAAGTGAACCTATTAGTCCTATCGTAAATGAGGATGTTAAGGAAAATATAAATATGAATGTAGCAATAAAAGAAGAAATTAAAGAAGTAAAAATTCCTGTAACACAACTAAAAGATAACAATACTATTGAAACTTTAAAACCTAATTCAGATATTACTGATTATAATACTACTAATATAGAGAAAAAAACATATGTAAATAATAATGCGACAGAAGAGAAAAAACCATACAATAATAATTATAACAATGGTTCAAGACCATATAATAATAATGCATCAGGAGAACAAAGACCATATAACAACAATGGAACTCCAAGACCATACAATAATAATCCAAGACCATATAATAATAATGCATCAGGAGAACAAAGACCATATAACAACAATGGAGCTCCAAGACCATACAATAATAATTATAACAATGGTCCAAGACCATATAACAACAACAATGGTGCTCCAAGACCATATAATAATAATTATAACAATGGTCCAAGACCATATAACAATAATGCATCAGGAGAACAAAGACCATATAACAACAACAATGGTGCTCCAAGACCATATAATAATAATTATAAC